>SXPB01000045.1 GCA_005776475.1 Planctomycetia bacterium | reverse complement strand
GTGGTCGCCGGCGTCTTCGACAACGCCAAGAACGAGTACGGCAGTGCGCGCAGGTCGATGCCGACGTCGCGCGCCGTGCGCACCCATTCGCCGCTGGTGAACACTTCCGGCGGCGGTTCGGCGAAGAAGTGGCACCAGTCGGTTGGGCTCGCCAACGCCGGGCACGCTTCGGCATGCGGGCACGGCGCGACCACGTGGAAGCTGCCGCGCAGTTCGTCGCGCAGCGTCGACAGCGCGCGCGAAACGGTGCGGCTGCCCGGATCGACAAGGATGACAGTGTGTGAGCGCGCGATCAGGGCCCGCAGTGCAGCCCCGCCCGCTTCGTCGAGTTCACCGAGCACGTGGCTCACCAGCAGCACGTCGGGCGCCAGGCCGTCGATGCTGGCGGTGGGGCGTGCCTTCACCGTCGGTGCTTCCGCCAGCAGGCGTTGCATGGCGAACGTGCGGGCCTTGGGCGAGCGGTCGTGGCACAGCACTTCGCCGGCGGGGAAGTGGGCGAGGTAGCGGCGCGCGGCGATGCCGGTGCCGCAGCCGAAGTCGAGCACGACCGCCTGCGGATCGTGCGGCAGGCCGCGGGCGCGGCATTCGGCGAGGACCGCATTCCACTTCCAGCCGATGCGCGCGGCGAGCAGCGTGTCGTAGGCGGCGAGGTCCTGCGTGTCGCGCCAGTAGTCGGGCAACGCGAGGCCGGGGCGGCCCTCGTCGAGAAACAGCCCGCGCAGGGTCTTGATGCGGGTGAGCTGGTCTTGCGACAGGGGCATCTGCACAGCATGCCGGTTGCGGTGGAAGAGGCCACCGGCAAAGGCAGCTGGGCTGCGCGTGAAGGCATGCCGGTACGCGCCCGAGTCAGGTCAATTGACGCCAGCAGTCCTGCACGCCACATTCTCGATTCGCCATGCCGCCTTCGCCCGCAGTCCGGATCCTCGCCAACGCCGCCGCGGCGGTGCCGGTGTTGCTCGACGAAGTCCGGACCCTGCTCGCGACCACGGCGCGCCCCCTGCTGGGGTTTGCCACCGGCGGCACCTTCACGACGTTCCTGCAGGCCCTGCAGCAAGAACTCGCCCACGGCCGCCTCGCGAACGCCGGCAACCTGCTCGCGACGCATCTCGACGAGTACCTCGGCTTCCCGCCCGGCCGGGCTGGCGGCATGGTGCATGAACTCGGCACCGCCTGCCCGCAGCTGCTCGCCATGCTGCCGAAGGGCATGTTCTTCCCCGTGCCGCACGACGACGCCCCGGCGTCGCTGCGCGCGCACGAACAGCGCCTGCAGCGGGCCGGTGGCGTCGGGCTGCAGTTCCTCGGCATCGGCCGCAACAGCCACCTCGCGTTCAACGAACCCGGCACTGCGTTCGACACTGGCTTCCACGTCACCACGCTGGCCGAGACCACGCGCGACGACGCCCGCGCCCGCTTCGCGCCGAACGAGCCGCCGACGCGCGCGGTGACTTCGGGCCTCGCGACCATCCTTTTGGCGAAGCGGCTCGTGCTGTGTGCGTTCGGCAAGGCGAAGGCGGCGGCGGTGGCGGCGATGCTGCAGGGAACGGTCGCGCCGGCGTGTCCGGCCAGCATCGTGCGCACGCACAGCAATGTGCTCGTGCTGCTCGATCGCGACGCGGCGAGCCTGCTGCACGCCGGCCAATCCGGCGCGTGAGGTTGGTTCGGCCGGTCATTCGCTGCGTTCGAATCGGTCGCGACTGAGGGCAGATCGCGCTCGGCGGACAGGTTCCTCGTTCGCAGCAGAGCCTACGGAGTGGGCGGCGATTGAACCCGCGGCTGCCCGTTTGCGTTGTCGAGGCCGTACTGCGCGAACCCGGCTTCGCTAGATGTGCCCATGGCTACCAACAGGTCGAGTTCCAGGGCCGAGAATCGACTGCGTCGCAATCTGCGAATGCGGCGAGTTGAGGCATTGGCGACGCTGGCGATCATTCCGCTAGTGCTGTGGTGGTGGCACAGGGAATCGGTGGCTGGCTCCTATCGGACCGGTTGGGCCGATGCCATTGCGATGGCGAATCAGGAAGTTGAGTCGCAGAACGAACATGTTGTGGCAGTCATCCGGCACATTCGTTTCGGGATGGAACGCCGGGGGATCCAGCTGACGGATGAGGAGACGCAGCTCATGAACTTCGCTGGGGCGATTTTCAGGACCGGGACACTCAGCCCAACTCCTCGTCGTCGTGCGACGGAGACGAGTCGGTGGGGGGGAATGCGATGACTTTGCGACGTGGGAATTGGGAGCGGCCTCGGTTCTGGCCAACGGATGGTGACGTTGCTTCGAGCTTCGAAACGTGGTGCTCCCGTTCTCCGAAGCGCCTGAGTCGCGACGGAACGGTTGCCGACGCGTAGTCTCTCCGCGTGCTCCGAGCCCACGCCGCTGTTCTTGTCCTGGCCGCGCTGTCGTCGTTGCCGCCCGCATCGCTGCGCGCCCAGGACCCCGCCGCCGAACGCTTCGCCGCGCTATCGCTCGAAGAGAAGGCCGGCCAACTGTTCATGTCGTGGTCGCTCTCGCGCACCGAAGCCAAGGAAGGCGCCACCAACCACGACCAGATGCTCGCCTGGGTGCGCGACGCCGGCCTAGGCGGCGTCATCCTCAGCCTCGGCACCGTCGACGACGCGGCGACGCTGGTGCAGAAACTCCAGGCCGCAGCGAAGGTGCCCCTCCTGCTCGCCGGCGACTTCGAAGGCGGCGTCTGGTTCCGCCTCAAAGGCGGCACCGAACTCGGCAACCAGATGCTCGTCGGCGCCACCGGCTCCGCCCGCCTTGCCGAAGCGATGGGCCGTGTCACTGGCGAAGAAGCGAAGGCCCTCGGCTTCCACTTCGTGTTCGCGCCCGTTCTCGACGTGAACAGCAACCCGCAGAACCCCATCATCAACGTGCGCAGCTTCGGCGAGGACCCGCAGCTCGTCGCCCGACTCGGCAGCGCGTTCGCTCGCGGCGTGCGCAGTGCGGGGTTGCTTGCCTGCGGCAAACACTTCCCCGGCCACGGCGACGTCGATACCGACTCGCACCTCGCACTCGCGCAGGTGCCCGGTGACGGCGCCCGTCTGCGCGCCGTCGAGCTGTTGCCGTTCGCGGTGGCGAGCAAGGATGGGCTCGAAGCGGTGATGACCGGCCACCTCGGCGTGCCGGGCCTTGGTGAAGATCCGAACGTGCCGGCGACGTTGTCGAAGAAGATCCTCGGCGACGTGCTGCGTGGCGAACTCGGCTTCACGGGCCTTGTCGTCACCGACGCGCTCGAGATGAAGGGTGTGCAGAACGCCTTCCCGCCGGGTGAAGTCGCGGTGCGGGCGCTGCTGGCGGGCGCCGATGTGTTGCTGATGCCGCCGGATCCGTTGGCGGCGCGCGCGGCGGTGGTCGAGGCGGTGCGCAGTGGGCGCGTGCCGATGGCGCGGCTCGACGACGCCGTGCTGCGCATCCTGCGCGCGAAGGCGAAGGTGGGCTTGTTCTCCGGTGGCGGCGCGGTTGCGGCGGATTGGCGAAGTGCGTTGCGCACGCCGATGGCGGAAGGCTTCGCCGACGAGATCGCGGCGCGTGGATTGACGTTGGTTCGCGACCGCGGCGGCAATCTGCCGCTGACGAAGGCGGCCGCGGCGGACACCGTACTCGTCACCTTGCTCGACCAGGAGGAAGGGGCGGGGCGCAGGTTCGAGGAGAGTTGTGCCGAGGTCTGCGGTCTTGGCGTCGTGCGCTTGTCGGGGACTAGCTCGGCGGAAGCGATTGCCGCGGGCGTGGCGAAGGTGGCGGCGGCGCGCCGGATCGTGTTGGCGCTGCACGTGAAGGTGCGCGAATACGCCGGTGGTGTCGGTTTGCCGCCGGCGCTGCGGCCGGTGGTCGATGCTCTGCGCGACGAGCAGCAGGTGGTTGCGGTGTCGTTCGGCAATCCCTACCTCGTGCAGCATCTGCCCGCGATCGACACCTACACCTGTGCGTTCTGGTCGACGGAACGCACCGAACGTGCGGCGGCGGCGGTGTTGCTCGGCAACGCCGAGGTGACCGGACGCCTGCCCGTGTCGATTCCTGGAGTAGCTGCTGCGGGAACGGGCCTCACGCGACTCGTCGCCAAGAATCTCGCGCCGATCGATCCCATCGACGCAGACTTCGCCCCGTCGCTCACCGCGGACCTGAACGCCGTGCTGGCCGCCGCCGTGCGTGACGGCGCCTTCCCCGGTGCGGTGTGCAGGGTCGCGCGCCGTGGCCGCATCGTGTTCGACGCCGCCGTCGGCAAGCTAGGGCATGCGAGCGACGATGCCGCGGTGACCGCCAGCACGCGCTTCGACCTCGCGTCGTTGACGAAGGTGTGTGCGACAACGCCGGCGATTCTGCGGTTGGTCGCGGCGAAGAAGCTCTCGCTCGACGACCCGGTGCAGAAGTGGGTGCCTGCGTTCACCGGCACTGGCAAGGACAAGGTCACCGTGCGGCATCTGCTCGCGCACAACGGTGGCCTGCCGGCCTACGAACGCTACTACCGCACGCTGCAGGGCAAGGACGCCATCGTCGCGGCGGCGGCGACCGAGGGGTTGATGTACGAGCCCGGCACCGGCCCGACCTACAGCGATCTCGGCTTCGTGCTGTTGCTGGCGATCGTCGAGCAGGCGAGCGGCGAGCCGTTTGCGACGTTCGTGCAGCGCGAAGTGCTGTCGCCGTTCGGGATGCAGCACGCGACGTTTGCACCGACCTCGGGCGCGGCTCTCGTGGATGCGGCGCCGACCGAACGCGATGCTCGGCGCGGCGGCATCGTGCGGGGTTTTGTGCACGACGAGAACGCGTTCGCGATGGGGGGCATCAGCGGCCACGCCGGGTTGTTCGCGACCGCCGCCGACGTGCTTGCCTATGGCGTGGCGATGCTCGCGGGGGGGCGCGAGGTGCTGCCGCGCGATCTGGTCGAGGCGGCCATCCAGCCGGCGATGGTCGGCGGCGATACGACGCGCGGGCTCGGCTTCCAGATGCTGGCGAGTGGCAGTTGGGCGGGTAGCACGGTGCCGGCGGGCACGTTCGGCCACACGGGGTTCACCGGCACGTCGTTGTGGTGTTGCCCGAGCCTCGACCTGTGCGTGGTGCTGCTGACCAACCGCGTGCACCCGACGCGGGTCAACAACAAGATCACCGCGGTCCGCCGCGCCGTGCATGACGCGGTGCTGGCGGCGCTGCGGTAGAGTGGTGGGCGTATGACGATCGGCACTCGGATCGGTTCGTTCGTGATGGCGCTGCTCGCGGTCGGTTGCGCCCTCAGTCAGGACCCGGCGGCGCCCGCCAAGGCGGCAAAGAAGCTGCGCCTGCACGTGGTCGGGGCTTCGGTGAGCGGCGGCTTCGAGGACGGTCCGCTGTGGGGTGCTGCCGAACAGGGCGATTCGGTGCCGCTGCAGTGGGTGCTGAAGGCGTGGTGTGGCGAGCACGCGCGCGCGACGACGCATCCGTTGGAGCCGATGGCGCAGCTGTTCATCTCGCCGATGGAACTCGGCCGCCAGCAGATCGACGGCGCCAAGAAGGCGAAGGCCGAGATCCTGGTCGCCGTCGACTTCCCGTTCTGGTTCGCCTACGGCGAATGGACCGGCAAGGACGAAGCGACCGGGCGCAAGGCGAAGTTGGCGCAGGGTCTCGAACTGCTGGCGACGTTCGACGGGCCGATCCTGGTCGGCGACCTGCCGGACATGCGTGGCGCCGCCCCGCGCATGCTGCGCGCGTCGTGGATTCCGTCGGTGGCGTTGCTCGCGGAACTCAACACCCAGCTCGAGACGTTCGTTGCGGCGCGGCCCAACATGCGCCTCGTCAAGCTCGCGGCCCTGGTGAAGGGCATGAAGACCGAGGGCGTTGCGCTGCCGCTCGTGGACGGTGCCTTGCAGGCGCCGCCGGGAGCCATGCTGCAGTCTGACCGTTTGCACGCCAACCGCCTCGGCATGGCGATGCTCGGGTTCACGGTGCAACCGATGCTGCGCGATGCGTTCGCCAAGGACCATCCGCTGCACGCCCAGAATTGGACGTTAGACCAGTTCGTCGAAGCCTGCGGTGCGGGTCCCGATATCGCCGACCTGCGGGCGGCTGCGGCGAAGCCGAAATCGAAGGCTCCGGCAGGGGCAGGAGGCTGACATGGTGTCCGACGTCGCTGCGAAGGGACTGGGGTTCGCGTGGCACAACGCGATGGTGCGGGCCGCGTGTACGTTGTGGTTGCCGGTGCTGGTGCCGGTCGTCACCGGCATGCTGCGCGACTGCGGCCACTGCCTCACGAACTACCTGCTGTGCTCGCCGCTGGTGCCGGGCATCATGGTTCCGGTGCTGTGCAACCTCGACGACGCCGCGTTCTTCGTCGTCGGCGGCGTGGTGACCTTGCTGCTGTTCGGTCTCGTCACGCTGCTGCTACGCGAACTGCCGCGCGCATTCGGCTACGCCGCCCAGGCCATCGTCACCGTGCTCATCACCTTCGAAGCGATCGGTTTCGCCTCCGCTTTGCGCGCGTGAAGCCGCTCATCGATGGGGCCGAGGCCAAGTTCCGGGTCTGAAGTGCCCGTTGCGGCAAAGGGACTCTTCGCGAGTCCGCAGCGTAGTCGCCGGTTCGACGGGAGGGCGCTGCACGAACTGCGGCATATCGACGGGAACACGGAGTAAGGGGTCTGGCTCTCGCACGCCGTTGGGCATCGCCTGCCTCAGGGCGCCCGGTGGACCCTAGCCCGCGATGCGGCGCGCCGCTGCCGCAACCAGCGCGCCAACTCGGCGAGGGCTGCGGAGCCCAGGAGTCTCCAGCCTCCTGCTTGCAGCTCGATCTGCACGGTCATATATCTGCGCAATCAATGGAAGCGGTTTCCAAGCATCGGACTTTGGCCGGTCGAACGCAGAAAGTTCGGACGGCGGAAAGCCGGAAGCAGAGCCGCGGTTCGAAGGCCCGCGGCGCGAGCGGCAAGCTCACCGCCCCCTTGCTGCCGTTTTGCCCCGGCCGCGGCGGCGCCCGGCCAGGTGCCGGTCGCAAGCCGAAGGTCGCAGGCCGGCCCTGCGTCGATCACCGTCCGCGGATTAGCGTGCACGAGGTTCCTGCCACCGCGTGACGAGCAGGAACTCCGCCTGCTGCTCAGTGGCAGATCCACACCCTAGAAAGGAATCCCCGGTTGGCTCCGTTCGCTTCGCTCGCTACCTCATCGGCGAGCGAGCCAAGCCGCCCAGTTCTCGAGCCCGTCGAGTCGGGCCAGCCGATCGCCGAATTGTGCGCGCTGCCAGCCGGTGAGCGGCGGCATCTTCGCGGCGCGATCCCCGAGCTGACGCACCAGGTCGCGGTTCGTGTCGAGCAGCAGCAGCGCCATCAGCACGTGCGGCCGGGCGTCGCCGCGGCGTTCGGCGACGCCCGCGGCGGTACCGGCTTCCTTCGCGTGTTCGTGGGCCGACGTCATGCCACCAGGCGACGTGTCGTCGAGCGAGTCGATCGCGCCCTGCACGTGGTGTTCGAGCAGCATGCGTGCTTCGCCGCGGCCGTCGCCGCGCTTGGCCAGGAAGCGGGCCAGTTCGAAGAAGTGGCGGGCGAGGCGCGGGCGCAATTGGGCGTGCGGATCTTCGGCAACCGCGGTGATCGCGTCGTCGTGGCGGCCCTGTTCGGTGGCGAGCCAGCTGCTCCAGGTGCGCAGCTCCGGGTTCGCCGGGTCGAGCTTGAGCGCGTGCTGCACCAGGGGGCGCGCAAACTCGAAGACGCCGGCGTTCACCAGGACCTCGGCCAGCAGTGCGTACGCCTGCGGATCGAACGGGCGCAGTGCCACGGCGGCTCCGGCCGCCAGGCGGGCGGCGGGATAGTCCCTCGCGGTCAACTGCTCTTGCGCCAGCAACGACAGCCATCGCGGTTCGTGCGGCATCCACCCATGCGCGGCATGCAGGCGTTCGAGGCTGGGGTCGGCGCTGTTGCGGATGTCCTGTTGCCACCGCGCGGCGTGGTGGTTGCCCATGAGCTGGGGCACACCGAGAGCGACCAGCAGCGCGCCCCCCAGCAATGCCAGCGGCACCCGCGCGCGCGGCCAGCGCGGCTTCGCCGGCGCTGCGGGCAACGGCACCAGGAACAGCGCCGCCACGACGGCGGGTGCGTTCCACAAGGGCGAGCGCACCAGCATCAGCAGCAACAGCACGAACAGCGGCAGCAGTCGCGTGCGGTCCCGCTGCTCCCGCTGCAGCCCGAACAACATCGCCGCGAACAGGGCCAGGGCGACGAGGCCGCCATCGACGAGCAATTCGAGCCAGTCGTCGTGCGCGGTGCGCGCTTCGGTCGCGAACTGGCGGCCGTGGCTGGAGAGTTCGATCTCCTTCTGCGTGCGCACCCGGGGGTAGTGCACCGCGAACTGCGCCGGCCCGCGGCCGAAGATCGGCGACTCGGCCCACAGCTTGGTCGTGCTGCGCGCGATCTCGAGCCGCACCTCCAGGGTCGAGGTCGCTCGCTTCAGTTCGGCGCGGGTGGCGCGCAGATCGACCGGTTCTGGACGGGTCACGGCGACGGCGCACGCGAGGCCGAGGGCAGCACCGGCAAGGGCCGCGAGCAGCGCGGGCAGCCAGGCGTCGCGCGACTTGCGCTGCATCACCGCGAGCAGCAACAGGCCGATCGGCAGTGCGATGAGGCCCGAACGCGATTGGTTGACGACCAGGTAGGCGCTCGCGAGTCCCAGGGCGACCAACGCGAACGGTCGCGCGCGTCGGCCGCTGATTTCCGGCAGCAGGACGGTGACGACCATGGCGGCGATCGCCGTCCACTCCGACGCGACGTTGAGGTTGCCGAACACGGACACCGGTTCGCGTTCGACGCCGTAGCCCGCGATCTCGCCGAGCCCGAGCCGTTGCAGCAGGCCGAAGCCCGCGGTCAGCGCGAGCAGGTTGACGAACGGCAGCGCCGTCGCCTGGCCGCTCTGCGCGCCCAGGCGCAACACGACGAGCAACGCACCCCAGTGCGCGACGCGGTAGAGGGCGTCCAGCGGTTGGAAGGTCGCCGGGGCGGTCGCCTCGGCAAACCACACTTCCCCGAGCCACGCGATGCCGCCACAGCCGACGAGCCCGAGCAGCAGGGCCCACACGAAGGCCTCGCCGCGGATCGCGGGCAGCGCCGGCCGCAGCAGCAGCACGGCGCCCGCGAGCAGCAGCAACAGACCGCGGCGCACCTGTTCGAAGTCGACCCAGAACGGATCGAACGGCACCACCAGCAACACCAGGAAGGCCCACACGAGGGCCGTTGGGACGAGCGAACGCGGCTGGCCTTCCCCGGCGTTCATGCCGGCGTCTGCTTGTCGAACTGCAGGATCGCGTCGACGAAGCCCTGCACGGTGAACGGTTCGAGGTCGTCGATGCCTTCGCCGACGCCGAGGAACTTGACCGGCACCGGCAGCACGTCGCGGATGCCGAACAGGGCGCCGCCCTTCGCGGTGCCGTCCATCTTGGCGAGGATCAGCCCGCTCACCGGCGCCGACTTGGCGAACTCGCTCGCCTGGCGGATCGCGTTCTGGCCGGTGGTCGCGTCGAGCACGAGCAGGGTCTCGTGCGGCGCTTCGGGCAGCTGCTTCTTGACCACGCGCACGATCTTCTCGAGCTCGGTCATCAGGTTCTTCTGCGTGTGCAGGCGTCCGGCGGTGTCGAGCAGCAGGTAGTCGACCTTGCGCGCGATCGCGGCGCTGACCGCGTCGAACGCGACCGCGGCGGGGTCGGCGCCGGTGGCCTGCTTCACGATCGGAATGCCGAGTCGTCCGGCCCACAACGTCAGTTGTTCGACGGCGGCGGCGCGGCCGGTGTCGCCGGCGCCGAGCATCACCGACCTGCCCTGCTGCTGCAGGGGCCGCGCGAGCTGGGCGATCGACGGGGTCTTGCCAGCACCGTTGACGCCGACGATCAGGACGATGGTGGGGGCGGTGGCGGCGCGCGCGATCGGCGCTTCACAGCCGGCCAGCATCGCGGCGAGGCGACGCTTGAGGAACGCCGGCACCTCGGCGGTCTCCTTCACTTCCTTCTTCTTGTACGAGACCTTCAGGTCTTCGACGATGCGCGTGCCGACCGGGCCGAGGTCGCTGTTGTAGAGGATCTCCTCGAGCTCCTCGAGGAATGCGTCGTCGAGCTTGCGCCCGTGGAACAGTCGCGAGAGGCCCGCGGTGAGGACGTCGCGCGTCTTCTTGAGCGCAGCCAGCAGCTTGCCGAACACCATGTCGCGGCCAGTGTCGGGGTTTTGGCCGGCCTGAGCAACGACGGTGTCGGCGCGCGGGGCTACGCCCCGACTTCGCCGGTGGCCGGCGGGGCGGGTGGTGACGGGGTCGCGGTGCGGTCGCGTTCGAGATCGATGCGGATGCGGTCGAGGATGCCGTTGACGAAGCCGCCCGAGTTGGCGGTCGAGTACTTCTTGCCCAGTTCGATCGCTTCGGTGATCGCCCCTTTCGGCGGCACGTCGGCGCAGAACATCAACTCGTAGACCGCCATGCGCAGCACGTTGCGGTCGACGTTCGCCATACGGGCGAGGTCCCAGTTGCGGGTGACGCCGGCCAGCTTCTGGTCGATCGTGGCGCGCTGCAGCAGCGTGCCTTCGACGAGCCGCGTCGCGAACTCGACGATGTCGACGTCGGCCTTGCCGTCCGTCGCTTCCTTGCCCTCCTTCGGTTCCTTGCTTTCGGCGGACTCGTCGGCGCACAGTTGGGCGGTGGTCTTGCCGAGGTCGCTCGCGTAGCCCTCGCCACGCACATCGAACTGGAACAGGACCTGCATGGCGATCTCACGAGCGCGCGTGCGGCGGCGGATGGGGGCAGTCATGGGAAGGAGCGGTTTCCGGGGGAAACAGGGATGCGCAACGTAACGCCACGCGCAAAGCGATCAACCCACCGGTCCCGCCCAGGGACCGCCGAGCTTGTGTTGCAGATCGAGCATCGCCAACGCCGCCATGGCAGCGTCCTCTCCCTTGTTGCCATGGGAGCCGCCGGAGCGAGCGAGCGCCTGTTCCATCTCGGCGCAGGTGAGCACGCCAAATCCGAGCGGCAGCCCGGTGTCGAGCCCGACCCGCATCGCCCCGTCGGTGACGCCCGCGCAGACGTACTCGTAGTGGTCGGTGCCGCCCTTCACCACGCAGCCGAGCATCACGAGGGCGCGGCAGCCCGAACGCGCGAGCCACTGGCACGCGGTCGGCAGTTCGAAGGCACCTGGCACCCACAGCACCGTGATGTCGGCGTCGGCGATGCCGCCGGCGCGCAGCGTGCGCACGGCGCCTTCGAGCAAGCGCTCGGTGACGACCTCGTTGAAGCGCGCGACGGCGATGCCGACGCGGCAGGTGCTGGCCCGAGGCTCGCCGGTCAGGATCTTCGGCATGCGCGCAGCGTAGATGCTGCGGCGGCCGAGCGCACGCGGGCCGTCAGGTCCGCGCGGGCTTCGGTGCTGCTGGCGCACCGGACGGCTTGCTGAAGATCGAAGGCTTCAGGTACTGGAAGCCGTGCGTCACCGACAACAGGCTCTCCGACTCCCCGACGATCAGGTGCCCACCGGGCACCAAGACGTCGAAGGCGTTCTTCAACACCCGCTCGCGGCTCGGGCCATCGAAGTAGATCATCACGTTGCGCAGGAACACCAGGTCGAACTTGCGCGAGCCAGGCAACGGCTGCATGAGGTTGTGGCGCTGGAACGTGGCGTGCCTGGCGAGCGCCCGGTTGAACAGGAACTCGTCCTTGTCGTTCTTGGTGAAGTACTTCTTCACCAGCTCCGGCGGAGTCTGCGCCAGCGCGTAGGCGCGGAACGCCCCGCGGCGCGCATCGTCGAGCACATGCGCCGACAGGTCGGTGCCGAACACTTCGACGCCGACGCCGCCGAACCCGACGCCGAGCGTCTCCTGCAGCACGATCAGCATCGAGAAGGCTTCCGCACCCGTCGATGCCGCCGCCGACCAGATGCGGATCGGCTCGTTCTTGCGCGCCGGGTCGGCCTGGCGTTGTTCGACCGCCTGCCGGAAGAAGTCCCAGTGGCGTTGGCAGCGGAAGAAGTACGTCTCGTTGGTCGTGATCGAGTCGAGGAACGCCTGCTGCTCGGTCGCTTCGTTCGGCAGTTGGATGCGCAACAGGTACGCGTCGTAGGTCGGGGTGCTGGTCGCGCGCAGGCGCTTCTTCACCCGGTTGCTCAGCAGCTCCGCCTTCTCGGCTGGGTAGTGGATGCCGGCGATCCGGTAGATCAGATCGTGGTAGCGCTGAAACTCCTCGCTGTTGAGGCCCCTGTCCATTCGCCGGGTTCATCGACATTCGGGCGGCACGAATCGACCTCGACCGCGCCCGTGGTGATGGTCGCCTAGCCACGGTCGGTTGCGGCTTCGACTCCATGCTTCCTTGCCGAGGGTGGGCGTTGCACGATGTTGGCGATGCCGCCCGCCGTGTCGTTCTGGATCGCGCTCACCGCGACCATCGGTCTGATCATCGCGTCGATGGTGACGGGGTTGCGACGCCGCCGTCGGCTGCATCTCTGGTTGGGCCCGCTGACGATCGTGATGCTGGTGGTGACCGTGGTGCTGACCGAGCAGCTGGCCAGCCGCTACGACTTCCCTGCGGATGTGAAGGCGGTGCACCTGCCGTGCGCCAAGCTGGGCGGGTTGATGGCGTTGCCGGTCGTGTTGACCGGGTTGTGGTTGTGGCGTTCGCCGCGCGCCCGCCGGTGGCATCGACTGGCCGTCTACGCGTGGTTGCTCGCCGTCCTGGTCGCGGCTGCGACCGGGATCTGGATGTTCGCGCACGGCACCTTGCGCGCGTGAGCGATCGCGACAGGTTGCTGCGGGTGCTGCGCGGTCAGTGGCCGAGCAGCAGCTGCAGGCCGCGCGAGCTGGCCCAGCCGGCTCCCGTGGCACCGGGGTCGTTCGGCACCCAGGCCTGCAAGTAGAACGAGAAGCCGCGCAGCGCCGGTTCGTCGGGCAGCGGGATTGCGGCCTGGAACGTTCCCGCGGCGTCGGTGGGGATCGGGCCGCCCAACGACGCGGCGACCAGGATGTCGGCGCCGTCGAACGGGATCGCCGCCGTCGCGTCGCCGATCAGCAGCAGGGCTGGGGCGTTCGGCAGCGCATTGCTGAGGTGCAGCAGGAAAGCGGAGCCGAGCACGGGCGGCGCGGCGCCGAGCACCGGCACGCCGGCCTGGCCGGGTTTGCCGACACCGTACGGGATCGCTTGCGCCTGGAACGCAGTGCCGGCGATTGCGAACGTCGCGTCGCTGACGTCGGCGCCGGTGTTGCCCTGCGCATCGCGCGCGACGACGCGCACCTTCGCCTGCGGTGCGTACAGGTTCGGCACGAGCCAGTTGTAGCTGCCGGTGTGCGGCACGTTCTGCGCGATGGGGTAGACGTACGAGGCGCCGCCGTTCACCGACAGCCAGAGGTCGACGCCAGTGACGCCGACGTCGTCGTCGGCGAGCCATTCGATGGTCGTGGTCGCGGCGGGCTGCAACGGCAGGCCGCCGCCGTTCGGCGTCTTCAGGTAGGCGGTCGGGATCGCGCCGCCGCGCGCGGCCGGCACGTGCATGACGATGCAGTGCATCACGCCCGCCGAGGTCACCAGCGCCTGGCAGTTGACGGCGACCACGGTCTTGCCGGGCAGCACGGCCTGCCAGGCGGCCAGCGCCGGGGCGTTGTGCGGGCTCACCGTCGTGTTGGTGTAGCTCGGCACCAGGGCGACGCCGTTGCACAGCACCATGTTGCAGTAGGTGTAGTGCACGCCGCTGACCGAACGCGCCGGCACGCGATTCACGGTCCAACCGGCCGCGAGCAGGGCTGCGGCAGTGTTGTCGCAGATCACATCCTGCGTCGAACCGACGTTGTTCGGCCAGTCGCTGATCATCGCCTTGCGATCGCCGTAGATCTGCATCCACATGTCGATGTGCTGCGTGCTGTCGACCGTGGTCGGGAACGGCGAACGCAGCGTCACGTCGAGGTTCTGGTAGCTGAGCCAGTGTTGGCGGATCTGCGCCTGCGTCAGCGTCGGGTTCTCGTTCACGATCAGCGTCGTCGCTTCGCCGTGGTCGAGAGCGTCGAGATGGAAGTTGCCGCCGCCGTGGATGAGCGGGATGCCGTAGACGCGGTGGCCCTTCTGGCCGCCGAAGTGCAGCGGCATCACATCGTCGTTCGGGCGCGGCCGGTTGTAGGTGTGGTCGACGATCGCCCGGCAGTCACCTTCGAACACGTAGCGTGGGCCGTAGTCGCGGATCCAGATCGAGTCGGTGGTGGCGACCATGGTCTGCACGCGCGTCATGTTGCAGCCGATCGAGGCGAGCGTGCTGGTCGCGGTGGTGGCTTCGGCGGCGGTGTCGCAGTAGACGAACACCTTGGCCTGGCCGGTCGTGGTCACGTGCAGCGCGATCTGCTGCACGACGCCGAGCTGGCCGGTGGTGCCTTCCCAGGCGAGGCACAGGCCATCCATCGGCTCGTATTCGGCGGCGCAGTGCACGGTCCCGGTCGGTGGCGGCGTCACCGCGTCGCCCGCGTCGAGCGGATTGCTTGCCAACCACGCTGCTTCGGTCGGCGTCAGCGAACGCGGAATGTCGGCGCCTTCGGGATACTGCTGTTGTGCGGCGGCGGCGGCGGCGAAGGCGACGAGTGCGAGCGGGGAACGCATGGAGATCCGGGTGGTGGGGCGGCGACCAGCATGCGGGGGCAGGCGTCACTGTCAACGCCACCTTGCGGCCCGGCAGCATCCTGGCGCGGGCTCGGCCGCGGTTTCGCGGGTAGAACTCGGCCGATGCTTCGCCTTCTCGCCGCCTTGGCATTGTCCCTAGCGATGGTGTCGGCCCAGGCCTCGCAGCCGACGAACCCGTCCAGCCCCGAATCGGGAGCGCTGTCGACTGCCGCCCAGCAGGCCGCTCTCGCGTTCCTGCAACAGCATATGCCGGAGGCCGACAAGAAGGCGCTGACGGCCGCGTTCCTGCAGCAGAACGTTGTGCAGGCGTTCGCCGCGCGCGCCGCGGTGAAGTGGGGCAAGGAGCTGCCGGACGAACTGTTCCTCGCGTATGTGCTGCCGTACGCGCAGGCCAACGAGAAGCGCGAGGACTGGCGCACCGACTTCCTGTCGCGCTTCCTGCCGCTCGTGCGCGAGTGCGCGACGCCGGGCGAAGCCGCGCGCAAACTGAACGAGACGATCTTCAGCACGCTGAACGTGCACTACTCGACCGCCCGCGCGCGCGCCGACCAGGCGCCGAGCGAGTCGATTGCGCAGGGCAAGGCGAGTTGCACGGGACTGTCGATCCTGCTCGCCGACGCGTGCCGCGCGTGCTGCGTGCCGGCGCGCCTCGTGTCGGTGCAGTGGCCGCACCAGGCGGGCAACCACACCTGGGTGGAAGTGTGGGACGGCGCCGTCTGGCGGTTCGTCGGTGCCGACGAGCCGGACCCGCAGGGGCTCGATCGCGGTTGGTTCGTCGGCGGCGCGCAGCAGTGCGCCGCGTCGTCGGATCCCAAGCACCGGGTGTGGGCGGTGTCGTTCGCGCCGACGGGGCATCGCTTCGAGGCCGGTTGGGGGCGCGGCATCGAACTGCACGGCACCGACGAGTCGGCGCGCTACGCCGCCAAGCCGGCGAGCCAGGCTCCGGCGGCAGCCGGCGACGCGGGCGCCGATGCGTTGCGCGGGCAATGCGAGCGGTTCTTCGCTGCCGACGCGGCGCGCCAGGCGACGTTCGAGTTCGACCGCAACCTCGATGCGACGTTGGCGACGAAGGAAGGCGATGCGAAGGCGCGGGCGATCGCGTTCGCGGCGTTCGGCGCGGCCGAGAAGAAGCTGCTGCAGGCCGACTTCGACGCCAACGTCGCCAAGGCCGGCGACAAGACGAGCCCGTTCACGGTGAAGCAGGTCGGCGAACGGCCGGCGAGCGGCCGCTGGCCGCTGGTGATCGCAATGCACGGCGGCGGCGGGGCGCCACCCGAGGTCAACGACTCGCAGTGGCGGCACATGCAGATCTACTACAAGGACCACCCGGAGGTGGGGGGCTACCTGTACTGCGCGCTGCGGGCGCCGACCAACGAGTGGAACGGGTTCTACACCGACTACTTCTATCCCGTGCTCGAACGGTTGATCCGCCAGTTCGTCGCCTGCGCCGACGTCGATCCCGACCGCGTCATCGCGCTGGGCTACAGCCACGGCGGCTACGGCGCGTTCGCGATCGGGCCGAAGCTGCCGCACCGGTTCGCCGCAGTGCACGCCAGCGCGGCGGCGCCGACCGACGGCGAGACCTCGCCGATCGGGCTGCACTCGCTGCCGTTCTCCTTCATGGTCGGCGGCCGCGACACCGCGTATGGCCGCCGCGAACGCTGCGAGAAGTTCGCCGTGCTGCTCGCCGACGTGAAGAAGGCGCAACCGGCCCTCTACCCGGGGTCGTTCACGCTGGTCGAGAACAACGGCCACACCGGCCTGCCTGACCGCGACCTGCTGGCGCAGTTGGTGCCGAACGTGCGCGTGGCCGTGCCGCCGGCACTGTTCTGGGAACAGACCGACGGCACCGTCCGCGACCACTACTGGCTGCGCACGAAGGCGGCGACGCGCGGCGCGCGCATCGACGCCGCCCTCAAGGACCAGCGTCTCGTGGTCTCGACCAAGGGCGCGACCGGCATCGAGGTGTTGCTCGATGCGCGGCTGTGTGAACTCGGCAAGGAGCTCGAGGTCACCGTCGACGGCGCGACCCGCAAGGTCACCCTGGCGCCTTCGCTGCGCGTGTTGTGCACGACACTCGCCGAACGCGGCGATCCAGCGCTCGCTGCCAGCGTCGTGCTGCGCCTGCCCTGACGCGGGCTCGATCAGCTGCCGTCGCCAGCCGGCGCCGGGCGCGGTTCCTGGCGCTTCTTCTTGTCGGCGCGCGGCCGCTCGCCTTCGTTCTCCTGGCGGTTCTCGCGCACTTCTTGGGCCCGCTCGCGTTCCCGCGGGCCGACACGGCCATCGTCGTTGCGATCGGCGCGCTCCTGGCGCTTCTCACGGACCTCGCTGCGCACTTCCTTGGCGCGTTGCTGCTCGGTTTCGTCGACGGTGCCGTCACCGTTGCGGTCGGCGCGCTTGCGCATCTTCTCGGCCTGCTCCTCGCACTTCTCCTTGCGCTCCTCCTGGCGCTCTTCGCGCTTCTCTTCGGCCTGCTCCTGGCGCTCTTCGCGCAGGGCCTTCATCTTCGCTTCGACCAGTTCCATCATGGTCTTGCGCTCGCTCTCGCTCAGCTTGCCGTCGCCGTCGGTGTCCGCCTTCGCCATCAGCTGCTTGCGCACTTCGGGGTGTGCGTCCAGGTAGCGCTTGGCGCGTTCGCGTGGCGTCAACGGTTCGTCGCCATTGCGCATCGGCCTGGTTTCGCCACCGGGTTGGCTGCCGACGTCGCGGCGCGGCTTCTGCTGCGGGCGTTCGGTGCGCGTGCCGGTTGCCTCGCCCTGGGTTTCCTGGGCATTGCTGACGCTGAGAAGCAGGGCCGCGGCGACCGCGGCAGAAAGGATGTGATGGATCATGGTGCGTGTTCTTGGTGCGTGACGAACCCCTGATCGACACGAACCGGCGGCGTCTTCGCCGCCGCATCCCGCGACCGTCCCGATGCGGGACGTGAGGGGCCGCTGCGCGCGTGATCCTGGCGGTGCGGTCGTCGCCAGGGCGACCGCGGCGGGTTCACGCCTGGCGGAGGAACGCGACCACGCGATCGTACGCCGCTGCGCTCTCGAGCAGCAGGCTGTGGCCGGCCGTGGCAAAGCACTCGTGCACGGCGCCGGGAATGCGCGCCGCGGTCGCTTCGACTTCGCGCGGCAGCGTCAACGTGTCCTCGCCGCCGGCAAGGCACAGCGTCGGCAGGCGCACCTGTTCGCACAGCGCGGCACCGTCGAACGTGCGCAGCGCGCGCGCCTGCGCCTGCATGAACACGCGCGACTCCGGGCTCGGTTTGGTCGCGCGCACGATGTCGTCGACCACCGACGGCTTCTGCCGGTGGAAGGTCTCGCCGAACAGGAACGGTGCTGTCATCTCGCCGAGCCAGCGACCATCGACGACGGTCGCCAGCAGTTCGAACCAGTGGTAGACACGTTCGCTGCGCGCGGTGCGCAGGGCCGAACTGCACAGCATCACCAGCCTGTGCGCAGCGGGGCTGCCGGTGGCGGCGGCGGTCAGTGCCACCTTGCCGCCGAGCGAGGTGCCGACCAGCGCCACCGGCGGCGGCAGGGTCGCGGCGACCGCGAGCACGTCGGCGGCGGCCTCGGCGAAGTCGTAGACGCCGCCCGGCAACGGTGGCCCAGGCGGCAGGCCGACCGGGTCGATCGCCGTGCAGGTGAAGCCCGAGCGCGCGAACCGGCGCGGCAGCGTGCCGAACAGCCGCGCGCCGGCACCGAGGCCAGGGATCAACACGACGCCGGGGCCTTCGCCTTCCTGCACGTACGAGATGGTCCGACCGGCGCGTTCCACAGTCCGCATCGCGCGCAGCGTAGGGATCACCGCTTCGCGAGCACGTACTGCTTCTCGACCTCGGGCAACATCGTCAGCACGACGTCGGCGATGAGCTGGATGCTCGCGGCCGACATGTTGTCGATCGTGTCGGTCGGCTTGTGCCAGTGCGGGTTTCCGTTCAGGTCGATCAGGTCGACGGACGGGATGCCGACTTCGAGGAACGGCATGTGGTCGTCGCTGGCCGCTTCGGCGCGCTGGAAGAAGTGCTTCTCGTGGCCCGTGGCGACCGCTGCCGACCACGCGATCTGGCGCAGCGCCTTGGTCGAGTAGGTCTCGTCCTGGATGTGGATGTCGGTGCGGCCGACCATGTCGAGCAGCACCAGCGCTTCGATGCGGGCCTCGTCGCCCGTCAGCAGCGCTTCGCGGTGCTTCTTGACGAAGCGCTTGCTGCCGAACAGCGCGCGCGCGGCGTCGTTCCAGCGCCAGTCGAGGCTCTCTTCGCCGTCGAAGAACACCAGTTCCACCGACGCTTCGCGCGGATTGGCCAGCAGCACCGGCGCCAGCGCCAGCAGCAACCCGACGCCGGACGCCCCGTCGTTGGCGCCGACGAAGTGGAAGTTGTTGGCCGGATCCGGGTGGCCCTGCGTGCACTTGGTGTCGTGATGGCACGCGAGCACGATGCGTTCCTTGCGTTTGCCCGGGATCACCGCCGACACGTTGCTGAACGTGATCAACTCCTTGCGGTCGGTCCAGGTGTCGCGGCGCACTTCGAGACCGAGTGCCTTCAGGGTCTTCTCGATGTGGTCGAGCTGCTTCGTCCAGCCGGGCTGGCCGCTGTAGCGCGGCCCGAAGCTCGTCAGCGTGCGCACGTGGTCGAAGGCGACCTCGCCGACGTCCGTGGGCGCCCGCACGGCCGAAAGGGGCGTGATCGCGCTCTTGTCGACTTCGTTCGCCGGCGCGTAGGTCGTGCCGCCGGTGCGCTTCGGGTCCTGTTGCCGCTGGGTCAGCGCCGCACCGAGGCAGGCGCCGAGCGCGCCCAACACCAACGCCATCCAGGTGCTCGCACGCATGATTGCCTTGCCGTTCACTTCTTGCCGAGCACGTGGATTTCGAGGGCGGGGAACGCCTGCATCACGAGGTTGCCGGCGAACGCGAGCGCGTCGCTGTCCATCGCCGAGAGGTCGTCCTCGTCGGTGTGCCACCATTGCTGGAAGCGCGGATCGATCTGGGCCGCCTGGCCCGGCTTCAGGTTCTGCAGGTGGGGCGGCACGCGGCGCGCAAAGTCGATCAACAGCACGCTGGGCACACCGAAGCGGGTGAACATGTTGTGGTCGTCCTTGGTGCCCCACTTGATGCCCTGGCTGGTGTAGTAATCCAGCTCCTGCGGCGTCGGGAACTCGTAGACGCGCGAGCTTTCGCCCATCTCCTTGGCGGCCGTGGCGAACAGCGCCTGCAGTCGCGAGTCGGAGTTGCCGTCCTTGTCGATCTTGTAGTTCTTGCTGCCGATCAGGTCGAGCAGCACGAACGCCTTGAGGCGCGACAGCTGCTTCGTGTCCGACAGCATCTGGCAGAAGGCCTGGCTGCCGAGCAGCGCCTTCTCGTCGTTCCACTCCCAGGTGATCGACTCCTCGGCATCGATGAAGTAGAGCCAGACGTTGCACTTGGGTTTTGGCGTGCGCTCCTTGAGTACGCGCGCCAGTTCGAGCAGCACCGCCGGGCCGCCGCCGCCGTCGATGGCGCCGAGGAACGGGCCGCTGTGTTTCCACTCGACGCAGCCGGCATAGACCTTGGTGTCGTAGTGGGCGCCGATCACGAGCACGGGCCCGGCCTTCGGGTCGTCGCCGTCGATCTGCACGTACAGGTTGCGGATCAGCTTTTTCTCCTTCTCGTGCATGACCTCGTGGCGCTGCGGCGCGAGGCCGAGCTTCTTCAATTCGCCTTCGAGGTAGTCGGTCGTCTTGCCGAGCGCTTCGCTGCCGAACGGTCGCGATCCGAATGCGACCTGGGCTTTCACGTGCGCCATCGCCTTGCCACCGTCGACCGGGCCACTGGGACCGCCGCACTGGGTGCAGGCGACGACGATCAACGCGAACAGGGCGAGGGTGGTGGTGCGGCGGACGATGGACGACATGGCGAGCACGTTAGCACCGTTGCCGACCGGCGCGGTAGCTTTGGGCGTCGGCGAAGTGCTCATGGCGGGTACCGGAAGTGCCGATAGGATGGCCACATCCCGCTGCGCTTTCCCCGGCGCGCGGACCAGGGTTGCAGACATGAACGACCTCGACCTGCCGAAGCTGATTCGCGAGTCCCTCGACCAGAAGCAGTACCAGGAGGAGCACTGGGAAGGCACGTTCCAGCAGTACCTGGACCTCATCCAGGACAACCCGCTGGTGGTGCGCACCGCGCACCAACGCCTCTACGACATGGTGTTGAGCCATGGCGTCGACGAGGTCGAGGTCGACAAGGAGAAGGTGCCGAAGTACCGCTTCTTCAGCGACCCGATCGAGGACGGCCGCGACGGCGTGTTCGGGCTGGAGCGCTCGCTGCACAACCTGATGGCGATGTTCAAGGCCGCCGCGCACGGCTTTGGCCCGGAACGCCGCGTGCTGTTGTTGCACGGCCCGGTCGGTTCCAGCAAGTCGACGATCGTGCGCCTGCTGAAGAAGGGCCTCGAGGCCTACAGCCGCCTGCCGCAGGGCTCGATGTACACGTTCAGCTGGAAGATCGACGGCGAGGTGATCCCCTCGCCGATGAACGAGGAGCCGCTGCTGCTGCTGCCGCGCGAAGTGCGCCAGAAGGTGCTCGCCAATCTGCAGAAGAAGGTGCGCACGACCTACAAGCTGCGCAGCGACTTCGACCTGTCGCCGGTGTCGCGCTACTACCTCGAGACGCTGCTGAAGCAGAACGGCGGCGACTACAACAAGGTGCTCGAGCACGTCGTCGTGCACCGCCTGTTGATCAGCGAGAAGGACCGCGTCGGCATCGGCACCTTCATGCCGAAGGACGAAAAGAACCAGGACTCGACCGAGCTGACCGGCGACATCAACTACCGCAAGATCGCCGAGCTCGGCACCGACAGCGATCCGCGCGCCTTCAACTTCGACGGCGAGTTCTGCGTCGCCAACCGCGGCATCATCGAGTTCATCGAGGTGCTCAAGCTCGACGTCGCGTTCCTCTACGACCTGCTGACGGCGTCGCAGGAGCACAAGATCAAGCCGAAGAAGTTCGCGCAGACGGACATCGACGAGGTGATCCTCGGGCACACCAACGAGCCCGAGTACAACCGGCTGCAGAGCAACGAGCTGATGGAGGCGTTCCGCGACCGCACCATCAAGATCGACATCCCGTACAACCTGCGCCTCACCAACGAGGTGAAGATCTACGAGAAGGACTTCGGCAGGAAGCACGTGCCGGGCAAGCACATCGCCCCGCACACGCTCGAGATCGCCGCGATGTGGGCGATCCTGACGCGCCTCGAGGAGCCGAAGAAGGCCAACCTGTCGCTGCTGCAGAAGCTCAAGCTCTACAACGGCAAGTCGCTGCCGGGCTACACGCGCGACAACATCCGCGAGCTGCGCGACGAGGCGCACCGCGAAGGCATGGAGGGCATCTCGCCGCGCTACATCCAGGACAAGATCAGCAACGTGCTGGTGCGTGACCTGCCGTGCATCAACCCGTTCATGGTGATGAACGAGCTCGAAGAAGGGCTCGACCACCACAGCCTGATCTCCGACCCGGAGACCAAGAAGCGCTACAAGGACCTGCTGATCGTCGTGCGCGAGGAGTACGAGGAGATCATCAAGAACGAGGTCCAGCGCGCCATCTCGGCCGATGAGGAGGCGATCGCGCGGCTGTGCGGCAACTACATCGACAACGTCAAGGCCTACACGCAGAACGAGAAGGTCAAGAACCCGTACACCGGCCGCGACGAGGAGCCGGACGAGCGCTTGATGCGCAGCATCGAGGAGAAGATCAACATCCCCGATTCGCGCAAGGACGACTTCCGTCGCGAGATCATGAACTACATCGGCGCGCTCGCCGTCGAGGGCCGCACGTTCAACTACAAGACCAACGAACGGCTGCACCGGGCGCTCGAACTCAAGCTGTTCGAGGACCAGAAGGACTCGATCAAGCTCACCAGCCTGGTGTCGACCGTCGTCGACAAGGACACGCAGGAGAAGATCGAAGTCGTCAAGGGTCGCCTGATGCGCGACTTCGGCTACGACGAGATCAGCGCCACCGACGTGCTCAACTACGTCGCATCGATCTTCGCGCGCGGCGACACCAAGGGCGAGTGAGGCCAACGTGTCCGTCCGGCGCATCGACCAGGACCACACGCGCTTCCGGCACATCGTCAAGGGCCGGATCAAGCGCGACCTGAAGCGCTTCGTCAGTTCGGGCGAGCTGATCGGCAAGCAGGGGCAGCGTTACGTCACCATCCCGCTGCCGCAGATCTCGTTGCCGCGGTTCCGCTACGGCCAGAACCAGAAGCAGGGCGTCGGCCAGGGCGAAGGCGATTCGGGGCAGCCGGTGCCCGGGCAACAAGGCGATGGGGCGGGGCAGGCCGGCGAGGAGCAAGGCCAGCACTCGATCGAGGTCGATGTCTCGCTCGAGGACCTGGCCAAGATCCTCGGCGAAGAACTCGAGTTGCCGAACATCGAGCCGCGCGGCAAGAAGCACCTGAAGTCGGCGGCGGGGCGTTACACCGGCATTTCGCGCGCGGGGCCGATGTCGCTGCGCCACTTCAAGCGCACCTTCCGCGAAGCGCTGAAGCGGCAGATCGCGTCGGGCACGTATGACCCGGACCGGCCGATGGTCATTCCGATCCGCGAGGATCTGCGCTTCCGTTCGCTGCAGACGCGCGAAGTGCCGCAGGCGAGCGCCGCGATCCTCTACATGATGGACGTGTCGGGCTCGATGGGGCGCGAGCAGAAGGAGATCGTGCGCATCGAAGCGTTCTGGATCGATACGTGGCTGCGGCACCAATACAAGAACCTCGACGTGCGCTACATCGTGCACGACGCGGTGGCGCACGAGGTCGACCAGCACACGTTCTTCCATCTGCGCGAGAGCGGCGGCACCAAGATCTCGTCGGCCTACGAACTGGCGCTGCAGATCATGCGCGACAAGTACCCGGCGCAGGAATGGAACGTCTACCCGTTCCACTTCAGCGACGGCGACAACTGGTCGACGCGCGACACCGAGCACTGCGTGTCGCTGCTGAAGGACTCGCTGTTGCCGGCGTGCAACCAGTTCTGCTACGGGCAGGTGAAGAGCGCGTACGGTTCGGGGCAGTTCAAGAAGGACCTCGACACCGCCTTCAAGTCCGACGAGAAGGTCGTCACGACCGACATCCAGGATCGCGACGGCATCCTGCCGAGCATCAAGAGCTTCCTCGGCAAGGGGCGGTAGCGGTTCCGGTCGCCGGTCGCGTCGGGTTTCGTGGTTCCCCGTGGTTCGCTGTCGGCGGTGTTCGCGACCGCACTGCCGGGCTGCACGTTGCTGGTGCAGCCGGACTACGTCGCCCTGACGTTGGCGAATGCGGGCACCGCGACGAACGCGCTGCGTCTCGTTCGTGTCGTGCGGTGGCTTCGCCGACCACGCCAAGATCACGTTCCTGCACGGGACGAAACTGGACCCGGTCCCGCCCGTCGGCACCGGCAAGTACACGCGTGGCGTCGATGTCGAACGGGTCGGCGATCTCGACGAGAAGCAGCTCACGGGCTGGCTGCACCAGGCTCGGCGCTTCCCCGGCCTCGGTGCCGGACGGAAGTAGAACCCGTCCTCGCCCGGGAAGATGCGTCACCGGCCGCTGAGGCGGGCGTAGAGGCCGCGCCAATGCTGCACCGCGGCGTTCGCGAAGCCGGCGGCGCGCGCGTGGTTCGTGGTCGCGAGGCGCTGCCGCGTGGTGGCGTCCATGCTCGCCAACTGCACGAGTGCCTGCGCGCATTCGTCCGGCTCGCGCACGACGCGGCCGTGCGCGCCATCGTCCACCTGTTCGCGCATGGCGCCGTGAGCGGCGACGACGCACGGCAGCCCGTGCGCCATCGCCTCGGTCACCGTGCGGCACCAGGTTTCCTCGAGCAGCGGGTGCGGGAAGTACCAGAATGCGTCGGCCCAGGCCCATTCGGCCGCCAGGTTCGCGACCGGGCACGGCACGACTTCGACGCGTGGGTCGTCGGGGAACCGCACGTGGTCGCAGCGACCGACGAAACGAAAGCGCAACCGTGGCTGCCGTTGCAGGGCCGCCGCGACGATGTCGGCGATGGCCGGATGGAACTTCGCGTCCTCGTTGCGCGACACCCACAGGATGCGCGTTTCGCCATCGGCTCGGCGGCGCGCCGCCGGCGGGGGCGGCAGCGGGACCAGGCTCGGGCAGACGCTGCGATGCGTCGGCGGAATGCGCTCCGCGAAGCGCTGCGCCAGGGTCCCGGTGTGGAACACGTAGTGCAGTCCGGGCACGACCGGCACGTTCACCGCCGCGTGCACCGTGAACACGACCGGCACGCTCGGCAACCGTCGCAGTTCGAGCACCGAGTCGTGGCCGGCCGGCTCGTCGACCTTCAGGAAGGGAAACTGCAGGTGCACGATGCCGGACTGCAGTCGATCGAGATGACTCTGCAGGTCGGCCACGGCGTCGACCCGCATCGGGAACCGCTGCCGGATCGACGGTTGCCAGTCGGCGTAGCGCGCCGGGAACACGACCGTGTGGTCGCAGTCGGCCAGCGCCGTGACGATCGCCAGCGTCTCGAGTTCGCTGCCGCCGACGATGGGGGCCCGCAGTACGTGCGTGATGGTCGGGCGCGTCATCGGGCGGTGTCGACGGCGTGCGGCGTGCAAAGGCGTGCCAGCGCGGCGGCGGTGTTGTGTTCGGGGAAGGCGAGCGCCGTCTCGCGAGCGTTGTGCAGGATCGCGTCGAGTTCGGCGCCGGGGCGCTGCACGACGGCCGCCAGCGTCGCGTCGACGCCGGCCACGTCGCCGTCGGCGACGACGAAGCAGTTGCGGCCGTCCTGCATGAACTCCAGTCCGCCGATGCCGTCGAAGCCGACCACGAGGCAGCCGGCGCCGAACGCCTCGAGGATCGAGATCGGGAAGCCCTCGGGGTGGCTCACGTGCAGGTAGACGTCGTGCGCGCGAAACAGCGCGACGAAATCGGACCGCGGCATGGACCAGTCGACGAAGGTGACATCGAGGTCCCGCCGCGCGCGCAGCAGGTCTCGCAAGCGGGCCGGCTCGCCGAGATGCTTGTCGGGGCGATCCACGACCAGCACGCGTGGGCGCGTGCGGACGAAGCGGCGGCTGGGCGCGACCAGTTCGGCGTGCAGGAACCCCGGCACGACCGCGATGCGGCCGCCAAAGCCCGTCGACCTCGTGAGCCATGGCACCAGCCGCTCCGCTGGCACCATGGCGCCGGTGTAGCCCTCGAGGCCGGCGCGCAGCAGCGCCGGGTTCTGCACGAACGCCACCCGGCGGGCCGGTACGGCATCGAGCTGCGGAGCGCCGACGCAGATCTCCGGCACCACGAGCACGTCGTCGGCGTTCAGCGCCGCCAGGCAAGCGTCCAGTCCGGGCGCCCGCTCCGGATCGTTGGCGAACCACGTGCAGCGGTGGAACGGCCCTTCGGCGCCGAGCAGGGCCCGATGCCCCTGTTGGCGCAACAGCCGCACGTGTTCGTACAGGACCTGGATGCCGCCGCTGGTGCCCGTCCACAGGCACAGGTAGACGATGCGGCCGGCACCGTTCGTCACCAGCATGCCGGTCGCCTCAGGACGCATCGCCGCGGCCTCCGGTCACAGCTGCCAGCCCAGGTGCGCGAGCACCTGCTGGCCGATGTAGGCGTGGCCGGGGAAGGCCGGGTGGTTGAAGTTCTGGTACCAGCCGGCTGCTTCGCCGCGCGCCATGATCGCCGCCATGCCCGCGCGAATGCGGACGAGGCCGCACTGCTGCTCGCGCGCGACCGCCGCCAGTCGTTCGCACAGGCGTTCCAGGTCGCGGTTGGCGTCCTGCGGGTGGCCCGGCGGGATCTCGAACGGCATCGGTTCGATCAGGTGGATCCGGGCGGCGGTCTGGGTTCGGGCCTGCGTCACGAGCCTCGTCATCGTCGCGGCATACACGTCGTCCGAGACCTGGCGATGGCCGTCGCCTGGCAGATGCCGGTAGGCGATGTCGTTGGTGCCGATCAGCACGAACAGGTGGTCGGGGCGCAGGTCGATCGCGTCCGCTTGCCAGCGCCGGGCGAGGTCCTCGATGGTGTCGCCGTCGTTGCCGCGATTGACGATGTCGAGGCGCAGTTCCGGATGGCGCGCCGCGAACATCGTCGCGACGAACATCACGTAGCCGTAGCCATGCGGTGGGAACCGCGTGCGGTACTCGGTGTCGGTGTTGCTGTCGCCGATGAAGACGAGGCGTTGTCCGCGGGTTGGCAGCGCGCCGTGCATGGTCACGAGTCTCGCGGCGTTTCGGTCGCCGTCCTGGGTAGCCGATCGAAGCGCGCGTCGAGCCAACGCTTGACGGGGCCGAGCGCGTGGTTGGTCAGCACGCGGGCGCGCGCCAGTTTGCGGTCGAGGGCCGCGTGGCGGCGCGCGGGCAGATGCGGCGCGTGCACGCAGCCCGAGCAGAACACCGACCCCGTGCGTTGGTGGTGCAGGCGGCGCAGGCGCTGCCACGGCTTGCCGTTCCAGATCGCGAGCGGGTCCTCGTGCAGCACGTTGCCGAGCCGGTAGTCGGTCGGCATGCAGCACGGGTAGACCTCGCCGGTGTACATCACCGAGAAGTGCTGGGCCGCCATCTGGCACAGTCCATGGCCCAGCAGCAACGGTGGCACCTTGTCGCGGAACGGCCGCACGATCACCGGCGGCAGGCCGAACTCGCCGAGCAGCAGGTTGACGCCGTGGGTCCGGGCCGCTTCGGCGGCGCGGGCCAGCTCCCGGGCGACGACCTCGGCGCCCAGATGCACCGTCGCATCCTGGTCGGGGGTCGCCTGCACCGCGTGCGACAGCGGCTGCAGGATCACGCCGTCGACGCCGACCTCACCCGCATAGGCGATGAACTCGGCGAGGTGCTGGACGTTGGCGCGCATCACCACGGCACTCAGCGAAAACAGCACGTCGTCGGGGTGGGCGCGGCGTTCCTCGCGGATCGCGACGAGGTTGTCGTGCACTCGCGCGAACTTCGCCGGCTGCCGGATGTGCTCGTAGACCGCGGCCACGTGGCTGTCGAGCGAGACGTTGACGTGGTCGAACGCCGCGCGGCCGCGCCGGTAGAGCTCCGGCGTCAGCAGGATGCCGTTGGTCACGACGTCGAGCCGAGCTTCGTACTGCAGCGCCTTGCCGAGCAGCAGGTCGAAGTCCGCGAGCAGTGGTTCGCCGCCGGCGGTGGTGAGGGTCAGCTTCCTGGCCGTGGGCAGCAGCCGATCGCACAGGCGCTCCAACACGGCGGCGTCGAGGCGGTGGGTCCCCTGGGCGTGGTGGCGGGGGCACATCACGCAGCGCAGGTTGCAGAAGTCGGAGTGGTTGAGCGTGAGGACCTCCGGCCACGCCGTGTGCACGAGGGCGCCTTGCGCCAGTTCTTCCCGTAGCAGCCGGCTGTTCGCTTCCTTGTGCTGTTGCAGCGGTGACACGGTGAGGGGCAGCGTAGCAATCCCGGCGACGGCGGGACAAGGGCTGCAGGGGGCATCGGGTCGCGGCCTCGCTCGCATGGGCGATGGCCACCCAAGCCGGCGCGTACCGCCACTTCCCGAATGCCCGGAACGCGGATCTTCCGTAGTCTGCGCCCCGACCTGCCGATGACATCGGCGTCCCCCGAAGGCTCGCATGGGCAACCTGACCCCGGAATTGGCGGCGCTGCGCGACGAGACCCGTGATCTCGCGAAGAGCTACGGCCTCGACTTCTACGAAGTCATCTTCGAGCTCGTCGACCACGACGAGCTCAACATGGTCGCCAGCTACGGCGGCTTCCCGGTGCGCTATCCGCACTGGCGCTTCGGCATGGAGTACGAGCACCTGTCGAAGTCGTACGCCTACGGCCTGTCGAAGATCTACGAGCTCGTCATCAACAACGACCCCTGCTACGCGTACCTGATGCGCAGCAACTCCATCACCGAGCAGAAGCTGGTGATGGCGCACGTCTACGGCCACTGCGACTTCTTCAAGAACAACGCGTGGTTCAGCCACACCTCGCGCAAGATGATGGATGTGCTGGCGAACCACGGCGCGCGCGTGCGTCGGTACATGGACCGCCACGGCCAGGAGCGCGTCGAGAACCTGATCGACGTCGTGCACTCGCTCGACAACCTGATCGATCCGTACTCGCCGTACATCGACCGCGGCAGCGATGCCAAGGCCCAGGCGCACGCCGACGAGCAGGGCTCGCAAGAAGTGCGCAAGATCGCGGCCAAGGACTACATGGACCGCTACATCAACCCGCCGGAGTTCCTCCGTCGGGAGAAGGAGCGCATGCAGGCCGAGGACACGCAGGCGCGGCGGTTCCCGGCGAAGCCCGCGCGCGACGTGCTGAAGTTCCTGATGGACAACGCGCCGCTGCAGACGTGGGAACAGGACGTGCTCGCGATGCTGCGCGAGGAGGCCTACTACTTCGCGCCGCAGGGCATGACCAAGATCATGAACGAAGGCTGGGCCGTGTTCTGGCACAGCCAGCTCATGACCAAGCACCTGTGCGACGCGAGCGAGGTCGTGCAGTACTGCGACACGCACAGCGGCACGCTGTCGACGCGGCCCGGCCAGATCAACCCCTACAAGATGGGCGTCGAGCTGTTCCGCCACATCGAGGAGCGCTGGAACAAGGGACGGTTCGGTTCCGAGTGGATGTGTTGCGACGATCCGGAAACGCGGCGCGCCTGGAATCGGCCGACCAACGAAGGCCGCAAGAAGGTGTTCGACGTGCGTCGCATCTACAACGACGTCACCTTCATCGACGAGTTCGTGACGCCCGAGTTCGCCGAGGAACAGAAGATGTTCGTCTACGGCCAGGACCAGCAGACCGGGCAGATGGTGATCGTCGATCGCGACTACACCAAGGTGAAGAACCAGCTGCTGTCGGCGCTGACCAACTTCGGCAACCCGATCATCAAGGTCGTCGACGGCAACTACCGCAATCGCGGCGAGCTCTACCTGGTGCACGAGTGGGTGGGCGGCGACCTGCAGCTCGAGCAGGCGCAGTTGACGCTGCAGGGCCTGTTCCGCATGTGGCAACGCCCCGTGCACATCGAGACGTACGAAGGCGGCAAGGGTCGGCTGCTCAGCTACGACGGCAAGGAATCGTCGTCGATCGAAGTCACGCCGACGCATCCGGCGGTGGGGCGCGTCGGCACGGCGAAGGCCTGATCCGGCCGGCGACCACGGCCCGCGCGAGGCCGGCGCGGTGGCTAGCGCAGGTAGCCCGCGACCCAGCCGCGCGATCCCTGCGGCGGAATCGCATCGGCGGCGTCCGTGCCGTCGGCGAGCCGGAACGAGACAGCGAACGGGAACTCGCCCTCGGGTGCGTTGCGCGTGTACTGACCCTCGCCGCGGAACCAACCGTCGGCAACCAGGTCGAAGGCCACGACGCGGTCCTTCTCGGTGCGCACGAAGCCGAGCAGCTGCGCGCGGTAGCTGCGGCTGCCATCGGCGGTCGCGAGCTCGACGTTGCCGTGCAAGCGGCCGTCCTTCAGTTCGACATCGATGACGCGAACCTCGTCCGGCTTCCACATCGGCGGTTCGCCGCGTGTGTTGTCGACCAGGTGGAAGCGCGCGATGCGATGCAGCAGCTTCGTCGGCAGATCGCCGCGGGCGAGCGCTCGATGCTCTTCGCCGTCCAGCCACAGATTGTCGCGCCCGATCGCCGTCTGGAAGGCGCGCTGCCAGACGTCGTCGGTGGGCGCGTAGCCGCCGAGCACCTTGGCGTGCACGCGCACCACCAGGCCGCCAGCGGGCGGCTTCGGCGCGTAGCGGTCGTCGGGCATGCCCGCTTCGATCGCGGCGGTGTCCTTCGTCTTCGCGGCGCTCGCTTCGAAGCGCTGCAGCGCCTCGTGCACGAGCCGGCGCACCTTCGGCACGTCACGGTTGTTGTTGTAGAGCAGCAGCTCGCCGGCGGCGGTCGCGACGTAGAAACCCTGCGTCGTCTGCTGGAAGTCGCGGCGCGGGCTCTGGCCGGCGATGCGGCGGTAGAACTCACCTTCGGCGTCCTGCTGGCGGCGCTGGTAGGCCTGGTCGAGTGCCACCGCGACGAACCTCGTGCGCAGCATCTCGACCATCTGCTTGTCCGCGAAGATCGACGCACGGTCGATCACGCCGTTGTTTCATGTGCAACCGAGCGGGTGTCCATCCATCGCCCAGACGAACAGCGGCTTCTTGTGTTCGGCTGCTTCGCGCTGGGCGGCGAGCAGGTCGATGCGCCATGGGATCGAGCGCCACGGAGCGTCGGGTTCCGGTGCCAATTGCTTCTGCAATTCGGCGAAGCGCTTCGCGTCCAGCGGACGGATCGCAGCCTGCGCGTGCAACAGCGCCGTTCCGAGTGCAAACAGCAGCAGGCGGCCTGGGTGAAGCATGGGCATAGCGTAGCTCGCGTCGGTGGCAACGAGGCGAGAGGATAGCCTCGGCTGCGCTCGGCTGGGTGACGTCCGACGCTAGCATCCTCCGTTGGCGTCACCCGAGCCGCCGCCGGTACGGTATACGACCTCAAGACTCCGTACCGGCTCCCTCCGTCCTCGTTCTTGCCATGCACATCTGGTCTCTCGTCGCCTTGCTCTCGCTGGTTTCGTGGTCTGCGATCGCCGGTTCTCGCCCCGCCCCGCACGGCACGGTCGTGTTCCCCATGAGTCGTGCGTATCGCGTCTATCTCGCCAACCCATCCAACCCATCGTTCCCGCTCGCGGCCAACGCCGTGGCGATCGACGGCGAGCTCTCGTACTACACGTGGAACGAGCTGTCGCGGAACATCCCGCAGGCGGTGCAAGCGGGGCTGCCGCAGGCGTTCCAATACGCGCCGTGGGTTCCGGATGGGCAGCTCGCGAGCGGCGGTCGCACGAACCCGAACTCGACGGAGTATCCGCGCACCTATGCCGGCCTCGACCAGGTCAGTCCCGACTGGCCGAAGACGACGGTCACGTCCGGGCAGTCGATCACCGTCGATTTCCTCGCGACCGCGGCCCACAGCCCGAGTGTCTGGGATGTGTGGATGACCACGCCGGCCTGGCACCCGACGCAGCCGCTGACCTGGGCCAACATGCAGTATCTGGGTCGGCCGGTCCCCGTACTGGCCAACGGCCACTACACGTTCCCGCTGCAGATCCCGAACAACCGCTTCGGCCACCACGTGCTCTGGATCGCGTGGCAACGGAATGACCCGGTCGGCGAAGTGTTCTTCTCGACTTCCGACCTGCAGATCGTGCCGGCCAACGGCACCATTGCGATGACGCGCGCGAGCGGCTGCACCGGCACCCCACCGATCAGCTTGCAGGTGACGGGCTCGCCGCTGCTCGGGGGCCTGGTGACGGCGACGCTCAGCGGGGCATCCGGCGTGGCGCTGGTGAATTGGAACGTCACGCAACCAGGCCAACTGCTGCTGCCCGCGTGCGCTTGCCACGTGCTGGCGCTGGGGCCGATCCTGCACGCAGGCATCTCCTCGAGCCTGACCATTCCGCAGCAGGCGAGCCTGCTCGGGCTGCAGCTGACCACGCAGGGCGCCGCGTTGCTGGGCACGGGGTCCGCCTGCCCGGTGCCGCTGCCGCTCGCGGTCACCGACGTTTGGACCGTGACGATCGGTTGATGGCGGGGCTCTGCCGCCGTTGCGGCGCAGAACGTCGCGGGCGTGAGCGCGGGCGATGGAATCGGGTGGCTCGACGACGCCACTTGGCGAGGTGCGCGCGCCCGTGCCGCTGCCGCCGGGGATCGTCGGCGTGCAGATGTTCTCGCAGTTCGTGTTCCAGGGCGGCCCGTGCCTGAGCAGCTTCGCGCTCACCGAAGCGCTGCAGGTCACGATCGAGTAGCGCTACTTCACGAAGCCCTGCACCTGCAACCAGACGAGGCAGTCGGCGACCCACGGATGCTGCGGCCCATCCGCGCGGCCACCGCCGAGTCCCATGCCGTGCGCACCCTTCTGGTAGACGTGCAGGTCGAACGGCACGCCGGCCCGGCGCAGCGCCGCGGCGAACACGAGCGCGTTCTCGACCTTCACCACGGCGTCTTCGTAGGTGTGCCACACGAAGCACGGCGGCGTGTCCTTGGTGACCTGCCGTTCGTTGGAGAGTAGCTCGACCAGCTCCGGCGTGGGGTTCTCGCCGAGCAGGTTCCGCTTCGAGCCGTGGTGGGTGAGTGGCCCCATGCTGATCACCGGGTAGCACAGGATGCCGAGGTCGGGCCGCGAACTTTCGCGTTCGACGAGGTCGGCGGCGTCCGGCTTGCCCGCGTCGAAGTGCGTGACCAGGGTCGAAGCGAGATGGCCGCCCGCACTCGAGCCCATGATCCCGACGCGCTTCTTGTCGATCTTCCATTCGTCGGCCTTCGCGCGCGTGAGCCGCACGGCTCGCGCGGCGTCGTTGAGCATCGCGGGGTGGCGGTAGCCCTTCGACCCGAGGCGGTACTTCAGCACGATGCCGGCGATGCCCTGTTCGACGAGCCACTCCGCGTAGCCCGCACCTTCGTGCGGCGCGAGCCCGCCGTAGCCGCCGCCGGGGCAGATGACGATCGCCGCACCGGTGGCCTTGTCGGCAGCGGGTAGGAACGCGGTGATCGTGGGCTTGTCGGCATCGTTGTCGCCCAAAGCACCGGGCGCGCCATCCGGCCAGAGCAGGATCGTCTCGGGTGCCGAGGCCTTGCCCGCTGCCGCCTCCGAGCGTGCCCGCGCCTGGCGCTGGATCTGCTCCTGCGCCTTCTTCAGCCGCGCCGGCCACTGGAACTTCGGGGCCTGCGTCGGGTCGTAGCCGGCCAGGTGGCCGGTGAGCCGGGTCGCCGGCTTTTGGTAGTGCAGCTCGGTGTCGCCGAAGACTTCGCGGCACATCGCCGCGAGCCCGGGGTCGTACTCGAGCAGTTCGGCGCGCGTGTCGACGTGGTTGTGGTCGTGGTCGTTCTCGCGGTTGTCGTCGAACCACGACTGCACGCCCTCGGCGAAGTACTCGTGGTGGTTCGTGCTCGCGTACTTGCCGCGCCACAGGCCCGCGGCCATGGCCGCGTCGTAGGTGGCATGCAGACGCCCATCGAAGGTCGGATCGACGTTGGCCATGCCGCGCAGGTGGATGTTGTGCGCGAACTCGTGGATCAGGATGCACTCGGTGGAGTACGGGTCGCCGGGGTAGCCGAGCAGGTTCTCTTCGGCGCAGCTGCAGAACGGATCGGTGCGGCTGCCGCCCATGCCGCGCGCGCGCGCGTCGCGGTAGTCCTTGGCATCGACGCCGCGCGCAGCCGGCTCCCGCACGTGCGCGAGCCAGGCCCACTCGGGCTGGTCGGTGGTGAACTCATCGTGCGCAAGGATGCACAGCCTCGAACCGCTGCGGATCATCGCTGTGCGCACGTCGGGGCGGTTCGCGAGCATCTGGTCAATGAGGAACGCTGCCTCGCGCAGCGCATACGGGCTCACCTTCGCCGACGCGGTGATCGGGTAGCCGTTGGCCGTCAGCGACTGCGTGTAGAACGCCGGCACGCCGGTCGGGCTCGGCGGGTCGAAGCGCGCGGCCTGCACGAGCACCTCGACGGTCACCTGCATCTCGCTGCGGCTCTGGCTGCCGACGATGACGAAGCTGTGTCCCAGCGTGGTGGTGATGTCGCGGTGCTTGCCCGGCTCGATGCTGCCGTTCTCGATGCGTTCGCCCGCGCTCTTCTGCCAGAACACCTGCGCCGTCTCGGCGGCGCCGTTCAGGATGCGAAGCTTCGGCCGTGCTGCTTCGGCTTTGGCGTCTTGGGCTCGCGCGGGTGCATGCACGAGGCCGCCGAGGGCGAGAACGACGAGGGGCAGGTGTTGCTTCCACATGGCGGGAGGAGCGGGGGGCATGCCCACCGTAGGGTCGGTGCGGTGGGATGCCAGCCGGGACGCTCCCGGCGCCGCCTCACTTGCACTGCGCGAGCACCTTCGGATCCGTCGGCGAGAACGAGACCAGCGTCGCGGTGCGCGACCGCGAGTTCGATGCCGTGCATGGTGGTTGGAAACGGCCGCAACGCTGCCCAGTTCCAACCGAGGGCAAACGCGAGGAGAACCCAGGCAACCAGGGTCAACCCGCGCAGGCTGCCAACAAGACCTTGCCGTTGCTGGCATCCCACACCGCCGAAGTCGCCATGAGCCCGCCCAACGCGAAGAGGCACAGTCGCAAGGCCCCGTGACCAATTCCTTTTCCATTCTCGGCGCGATCCACGGGGCGAACCTTGCCTCTGCGCACGGTGGCGTCACCCGAGGTAGCTGGCCACGATCTGCTGCGCTTCCGACAATGAGAACGGTCCGCCGCGTTGCTGCAGGTCGGCGGCGGTGCGCACGAACAACAGCAGGGTCGCCGCCAACACCGCTTCGACATGCGTCGTCGCGTAGGCGCGCATGCGCTCGACGTCGGCATCGGTGGCCGGCCCGGTTTCGGCATCAAAACCGTGCGCCACGGTCGCCACGTGCACGAAGCGCTCCGCCATCCATTCGCGGTCGCGCACCTTCTCCGGCATCGTCATGCACAAGGCGACGAGGCCACCGGTGACCTTGCGGTCGAACTCGTCGAGCGCGCGCAGGCGGGCACGGACGTCGTCGGGGGTGGGCAGCGGCACGCGCGTTTCGTAGCGAGGCCGGCACGAAGATGCTTGCGCTTTCCGCCGCTGGCGGCGACGACACCCGCCGATGACCGAGCCGGCCCGCCCGACCAGCGAACGCATCTGGTTTGCCTACCTTGGCTGCGTCGCCATCGTCGCGGTGGCGGTGCCAGGCGGTGCCACCCCGGGCCACGATCCGTTGGCGTTCCTGCTGCTGCACGCGGGCCTCGCCGCGGCGGTGTTCGCGTCGCACTGGCTCGCCGTGCACCGGTCGCACGACGCCGCGCGCGTGCCGCGGGCGGCACTGGCGATCATCGGCCTGCCCGCGGTGTTCTCCGGGCTGTGCTGGCTGTTGCCCGGCGTGCATCCCGAACCGTACGAGCTGACGTTCCTGGCGTTCGACCGCACCTGGTTCGGTACCGACGCCGGCCACCTCGTCGAAGCGTTGCCGCCGTTCGTCGTCGAAGTGCTGCAGATCTGCTACTTCGCCTTCTATGGGATCTGCGTCGCGTCCGCACTCGCGGCGGCGCTCGGCACCGGCAAGGCGGCGTTCGACCGCGCCGTGCTGCGGCTCGTCGGTGGTTTCCTCGCCAGCTACCTCGGCTACCTGCTGGTGCCGACGCTGGCGCCGAAGGTGTTGTTGCAGTTCGAACACGAAGTGCGTGGCCTGTGGCTGACGCCGTGGCTGCGCACGACGATCGACAAAGGCGAAGCCAATCCGTGGGACTGCTTCCCGAGCGGCCACACGATGCTGACGGTGACGGCGATGGTGAGCCTGTGGCAGTGGAACCGGAAGTGGTTCCGATGGCTCGCGCTGCCGGCGGTGCTGCTCATCGTGAGCACCGTGCTGCTGCGCTACCACTGGACGCTCGACGTGGTGGCCGGGGCGCTGCTGGCGTGGCCGGTTTTGCGTCTGTGCGATTGGCTTGCCGATCGCGACGGCTGGCCGCGCCCGGCGGCGCGCGTCACGCCAGCTGGAACGTGAAGCCGTCGGGCGTCTGCACCAACGGATCGCCGCTGAGCAGTTCCTGCAGGCACGGTGCGAACTCGGCGAGTTCGGGCCGCGCGCGCAGCACCTGTTCGACGGTGAGCGGCACGCCGGCATCGCGCAAGGCCTGGCGCGCCTGACGCAGCACCACGCTGCCGAGAGCCAGGTCGGCGCACGCGACGATGCCGTGCGGCAGCAGTTCGAACGGCCCGTGGCGATGCAGCACGTCGGCGAGCAGCGTCGGCGTGAGCCAATCGCCACCGAGGTCGGTCCGGTCGACGATGGCCTTGAGGGCGGTGGCGGTGGCGTGGCCAGCGCGGTGTCGCAGGTGGTCTTCGACCAACGCCACCAACCGTTGCATGCGTTCGTCGTTGAACGGCCAGTTGGCCAGCGTGTCGATGCGATCGTCGGCGGTGCGCACGAACAGGCGGTTGTGGTGCAGCAGGCGTTCGACGAGGCGGCGGTGCTCGGGTGGTTGGTTGCTGAGGAACAGGCTCTCGACCACGTCGCCCGCGGCCTTGCGCATCGCTGCGAGCAGGTTCTCCATCACGCGCGAACGGCGGTGCGTCGCGGCGCAGGCGTCGCCACGGCCGAGCAGGCGCACGCGCGGATCGTGGGCGAGGCGATCGAGCACCAGCCACTGTTTGGCCTCGTCGGCGCCTTCGTCCTGCAGCAGGCTCTCGATGTGGTGGCGACCACCGCGGGCGAGCAGCGTGCGCGCGACCTTGTCGACGAGGTCTTGCAGGGCGTCGAGTTCGTGCTGGTGGTCGGCGCGCAGGGCCCAGGTTTCGGGACCGACCTGCAGGAACAGGTCGTTGCCCCGCAGGTGGCGCAGCAGCGTCGTGCGCGAAACGCTGCGGAAACGCTCGCGCCACGCGAAGGCGAGGTCGGTCAGCGACAGCGGGCGGCGTTCGGCCTGCAGCAGGCCGGAGATCCGGGCCGCGGCGGAACGGGGGTCCGGCACCGCGACTTCGCCGCGTTCGCCGTCGAGTTCGATGGCGATCCGCAGCTCGCTGCGCAGGATGTGCAGCAGGGCGCCGCGTGGCACGAAGTTGCCGAGGCTGGCGAGTTCCTGCGCGATCGTGTCGAGCGGCAGCGGCAGGCGATGTTGCGGGACCAGGCTGGGCAACGCGCGCACCAGGCGTCGGAAGCGCCGCGACGACATCGAGAACAGGGCGGCGCGATGCAGGTGCAGTTCGTTCGGAAACAGGAACGCGCAGAATCGCAGCCCGAGTTCGCGGTCGGAGGTGGCGTTGGCCAACGTGTGCAACAGCGTGCCGGTGGCGGCGTGTTCGACCATCATCACGCCTTCGTTGGCGTCCAGGTCGGCGATCGTGACCTGATGCAACCGGGCGCACAGTGCGGCCGCGCGTTCGGCCAGCGTCGCGCGCAAGCGCTCGGCGCGCGCATCGAGCTCGGCCGTGCTGATGCCGAGTTGGCGCGCGAGCAGCGGCCGCGCCACCGGCGGGCGCTCGATCCCGACCAGATCGCACAGCCAGGTGCGCTCCTCGTCACCGAGGGGACCCAGCAACTGCGCGCGCAGCGTCGGCCAGTCGTTGGCTTCGTCGGCGAACTGGGCGAGACCGTCGTGCAGGGCCCGCTGCAAGACGGTGCGCAGGGCTTCGGCCTGGTCGTCGTCGAGTGCGTCGGTCGGTGTCTGCAGCACGTCGCCGACGGTGAGCATGCCCAGTGCCGCCAACGTCGCCGCCAATGCCTCGCCGAGCGGCAGCCGCTGCAACGGCAGGTCCAGCAACGTCGCGGGCAGCAAGTGCACGCGAGTCGTCGTGGGTGCCGCAGGCGAAGCTGGCGAGTGGTTCATCGGCGGGACGGTTCGATGGCGCGGAAGCGGCGTGGGCCTTCGGCGCGAGTGCGCGCGATCTCGAGCACGGCAGGCGGGAACCGACCCTGCAGCGATTCGATCCTGGCGCCGGCGGCGAGCATGCCTTCGGCGACGCACAAGGCGACGCGTGGGTGCGTGGTGCGGGCGAGCACGCCTTCGATGGCCGCGCGGGCCGGTTCGGCCGGCAGCTCGACCAGCAACTCGGCAGCGCGCAGCGCGCGTAGGTCGTTGCCGACGAACTGCGGCAGCCGTTGGGCGACGAGATCGGCATTGCCGCGTGCCAGGGCCGTGCGCAGCAAGCGGGCCTGGTCAGTGTGGCGGGTGTCGAGATAGGCGGGCAGCAGCCGGTCCATCGAGCTCGCGTCGGCGGTGCGAACCACGACTTCCGCCAGGGCTGCAGTGCGCGTGGTGCCGCGCTGCATCGAATCGACGAGAACCGCGGTGACGTGTTCGCGATCGGCGCTGCCGAGCGCGATCTGCGGCAGCACGGCGAGGGCATGCGCGGCATCGTCGGCGATGCGCGCTTCCTGGTGGCCGACGTTGTCCGCGAGCAGGTGCGCGAGCGCGCTGTCGTTCGGCGCCGCCAGCAGTGCGGTCACGTGGGCCACGACCTCGGGGGCCGCCGGCACGACGCCGCGCGCACCGCCGCACGGGTGCCACGACGGGCCGCGCCGCCGCAAGAACAGCAGGCGCTCGTCGCCGATCTGCAAGGCGAACAGGCTGCGGCCACAGCACGCACCGGCCGGTTCGAGCACGGCGAACTCACCCGGCGAGTTGCCCTTCAACACCTGCGTCGTGACGAACTCGAGCCGGTGCCATTCGGGCGACGGGTCGCTGGCGGCCGTGACGCGGGCAACGACCACCGCATCCGCGGCGCGCGCTTGCGCGAGCAGAGTGGTGGCCTGGTCCTGGGCCGCGAGCGGCAGGGCGCCGAGGTTCGCGAGGCAGAGCAGCCAGGTGACGAACGGAGCGTGAGGCTTCATTGCAGCAACACCCTTTGGCGCAGGTAGGCCAGGTCGATGTCTCGGAACGCGTAGTCGAGGGTCGTCATCGCTTCGTAGCCGACCGACGGCGCCATCACCTCGGCGGCACCCGCGTAGGTGTTGTGCAGCGAGCCATCGCCGAACAGGCCGTTCGGTGCCGCGCCGGGCGCGACGAGGCCGATCGAGTGGCCGACTTCGTGCGCGAGGATGATGCCCATCACCGCCGCCCAGTCGTCGGCCGCATCCATCACCGTCTGCCAACGCGCCCGCTGCGCCGTGGTCGCCGTGGCGTAGTTGAAGTCGGCGCGCAGCACGGCGGCGTCGAGCGGGTGCGAACCCGCCGGCGTGCCACCCATGTCCGGGCAGAGCGGGCGGAACCGCTGCGCGAAGCGCGTCTGGTAGGCCGGCCACACCTGCAGGTGGATGCGCGTCTGGTAGAGCCACATCTCGGCCGGGAACACGCCGAGACCCGGCGAGTTCGACGTGTTGCGCTCGCTGACGTTGCCGTTGCGGTAGTCGTAGTAGGCGCGGCCGAGCACGCCGGTGCTCTCGTCGCCGTAGGTGCGCTGGCGGTCGCCTTCCGGATCGAGGCCACCGACGGCCATCTGCATGTGCTGGATGCCGATCGGTTGGCGCGTGGTGAAGCGCAGCGGTACCGAACCACTGTCGATCGGTTCGCCGCGGCTGCCGCGACCGTAGAGCAGGCTTGCTTGCGCGAGGATGCCATCGCGCACGATGCGGCGCACATAGGCGTCCGTGCCCATCGGGTCGCCCGGTGTGGCGAAGCCGAGGCGCAGCATGTCGTCCTCGAAGTCGGCGCGTTGGTTGCCGTCGCGATCGAGATCGGTGCGCACGTAGACGACCTGGGGTCGCTCGAACGGCAGCGACGAGGCCGACAGCGCGTTCACGGTGAACGGCATCGCGCTCGAGGTGCCGACGTTGCCGGTCAGGTCGGCGACGCGCACGGTCAGGTTCCACGAACCGGGGCTGAGCGCGGCTTCGGCCGGCACCTGCACGCGGAACGTGCCGTAGCCGATCTCGGCGGCGGCGAGCAACGTTGGCGCGCCTGGACCGGATCCGGTTCCGGACAGCGCCACCGCGACACTGCCCATGTCCGGCCACTGGTTGTTCGCATCGCTGACGGTGACGTCGATGGTGAAGCCCGACGGCGGCACCGCGAGGCCGGTTGCGCGCGAGCTGGCGATGCCGTTCACCGTCGCGGTGACCGAAGGCGCCGTGCTGTCGTTGCCGAGTCCGGTGCGGAAGCGGGAGGTCTGGTCCTGCGGGAACCAGTTGCCGGTGGTGCGGCGTGGACCCGTGCTGCCGCCGACGATCGTCATGCGGTAGTAGGTCAACGCCAGCAGCGGCGTCTGCGGCGTGAACGTCACCACGCGGTTGCCGCCGGACACCACCAGGTTGCCCGCCAGTGGCGTGCCGAGGTCGTCGGTGATGCGGATCGTCGAAGTGTCGAGCGTGTCGCTTGCCATCGCGGCGTCGAACACCACGGTGAAGTGCGACGACGGAGCGACGCCGGAAGCGCCATCGGGCGGCAGCAGCACCGCAGTCGGCGTGGCGCCATCGCTCGACGTCGTGAACGCGATGGTGGTGTCGGCGGCGAGCACGTTGCCGGCGAGGTCGTGGATGCCTTCCTGGCCGCCACGCACGGTCAGCACGCAGTTTGTGTTGGTCGGCAGTTCGAGCACCGGCGTCACCCGCACGGTGTTGGCGGTCGGCCGTTCGACGACGATCGCCACCGCGGCGTCGCCCGCGGTCAACGACACCGTGTCGGTGTTGATCCAGGCCGGGTCGAGCGCTTCGGCGAAGGTCACCGTCGCGATCACGCTGCCCGGCACGCGGCTTTCGCCGGGGGCCGGTTGCGAACCGGTGATCGCCGGAGCGTCGGCATCGGTGCCGGTGGTGAAGGTGCGCGCCTGGGTCGCCGCGAGCGCATTGCCGCTGACGTCGGTCGCCGCCGCCCCGCCGAGCAGGAACGCCATCGTGTAGCGCCGATTGGCGACCAGCGGCGACGACGGGCGCAGGCGCAACGTCCGCTGGTCCGTGCTGCTGTCGACGGCGAAGGCGACGACGCTGCCGAATTCATCCTGGAACAGCAGCGAGCTCGCCTCGACCGTCGCCGGATCCATCGATTCGTCGAACGCGAAGGTCGGCTGCACGCGCGGCGACACGCCGGTCTGGTTCATCGCCGGCCAGGCCGTGGTGACGGTCGGTTCGATCGTGTCGGAGGCGGTCTGGAAGGTGATCGCCGTGCCGTTGCCCAGCGCGTTGCCGGCGCGGTCGGTGATGGTGCCGGTGACGTGCAGCGTGAACTGGCGATCGCCCGGCAGGTCGGAGTGCGGGTCGAGCGTGACGGTGTTGCCGTCGACGAGGCGATCGGCCGCCCACAGGAAGCCGAACCCGTCCCGCAAGTACACGTTGCTGGAGTCCACCGAGCCCGCCGCGATGCCTTCGTTGAAGGAGATGACGAACGTGCGCGTGCGGGCGATGCCCGTCGCGTTCGCGGCGACATCGGCGGCGGTGATCACCGGTGCTTGCGAGTCGTAGGTGCGGAACGGCACCACGGTGGTGACGTCGACGATGCGGCCGAGTTCGTCACAGGTCAGCGCCGACAGCTGGAGCTCGTAGTCGGTCTCGGCTTGCAGGCGCTGCGCGGGCGTGAAGCGCACGCGGCCGGCGATGCCGAGGCTCCATGCGCCCGCCACGTTGCTGTCGCTGCCGGCGATGCGCAACCACGTGTCTTCGTCGCCGAAGCTGTCGAGTGCCATCGGCGCGTCGAACTCGAGTTCAATGGTCGAGTCGAGAGCGACCTGCACGGCATCGACCGCCGGCACGTGCGCCAGCAACCGGACCGTGCCGTAGGTCGACTCCGCACTGCTGCCAAAACCGGAACCGCCGCCGCCGCCGCCGCCGCAGGCTGCGAGGATCCCCAGTAGGGCCAGCGTGGCCCCGTTTGTTCGTGCGCCCATGTCCCCGTTGTCCTTCCTTGGTGCTGCGCATTGATCGACTTGAGTCGGCGCTGCAACTGAGTCCCAGAGCTGGACTCGGCTTCACTTCACGGACGGCGCGATGGCAGCGGCGCCAGGATCGGCGCGGCTTCCAGGCCTATCGGTGCAAACTCAGCCGTGGTGAACCACGACACGGACGTCGCGCACGTTGGTGCCGGTCGGGCCGCTGACGAGGGTATCCGACAGCGCGTGCAGCAGCGGGAACGCATCGCACCGTCGCATCGCGTCGTGCACATCGCGGCCCAGCGCGTGCGCGCGCGCCATTGTCGTGCCATCGACGAAGCCACCTGCCGCGGGCGAGTTGCCGTCGATGCCGTCCGTGCCCGCACTCAGCACGGTGATGGGCTGGCCGGCGATGCGGTGGGCGCAGGCGAGCAGGAACTGCTGGTTGCGGCCACCACTGCCCGGCGCGGGCGGCAGTGGCACCGACAGTTCGCCCGTCGTCACCACGGCGACGGGCCCGTGCGGGCAGGCGGCGCGCATGGTCGCGAGGCGGTGCAGCAAGGCTTCGGCGGCACCGTCACAGGTGCGTCCATCGACATCGGTGTCCTCGGCAACCGTGATGCCGGCATCGCGCAACCAGGCGCTGCACTGGGCGCCCGCAAAGTGTTCGTCCATCAACGTGAGCCAGGCGCACCGACCCCACAACGGATCGGGGATCGGTGGCGGCGGTGGCAGCGCACCCGCCGCGAGATCGGTGGCGAGACGCGAAGGCAACCAGGCAGCGAGCTGCAGCGTTTCGACTTCGCGGTGGAACGTGGCATCGTCGAGCCAGGCCGCTCGCGACATCTCGTCGTCGTCGTTCGGATCGAGAAACACGGATGGGCCCGAAGCGATGTCGCCGTAGCCGCAGGCCGTGTCGTTCACGAACACCGTGGTCTGGCCAGCGGCGTGTTGCGCCGCGAGCCCAAGGCGACCGCCCTTCACGGCGGAGACGCGGCGGCGCAGCGCGTTGACGCGTTCGATCGAAGCGCCGCTGCCGACGAGCCCCTGGTAGAAGCGGCGCCACTCGGCGACGTCGATCGAAGGCTCGTACGGCAGTTCGAGCAGCGCCGAGCCGCCACCGGACACGAGAAACACCACGTGGTCGAACGGTCCCGCCGAACGGCACACCGCGAGTGCTTGCGCCGCCGCGGCAAAGCTGCCGGCGGTCGGCAGCGGATGGCCGCCCGGCACGACTTCGAGTGGCGGCAGCGGGTGGGCATCGGGCTCCGGCGTCACCAGGACGCCGCGCACGCGATGGGCCGGCAACACGGCAAGGGCCGCCTTCGCCATGCCGCGCGCCGCTTTGCCGAACGCGACCAGCACGATGCGGCCGCCGCGGGCGACGTGGTCGCGAGCCGTGCCAAGGCAGCCCGGCACTCCCAGGCGCTGGCGTCGCTCGAGCGACTGCAGCAGCGCTGCGAAGCACGCGCGCAGCCGTTCCTTCACCCGAGCACCTGCGGGTTGACCGGGTGCTTCGGTCGTTCGCCGGTGAGCACGGCACTGCAGTCGGCGGCGGCCAGTGCGCACATCAGGCTGCGCACGCTGGTCACCGCACTGCCGACATGAGGCAGCAGCACGACGTTGTCCAGCTCGCGCAAGCCGGGATGCACGTGCGGCTCCGCTTCGAAGACGTCGAGCCCGGCGCCGGCGATCAGGCCCTCTTCGAGGGCGGCGACGAGCGCCGCTTCGTGCACGACCGGCCCGCGCGAGGTGTTGATGAGGAACGCGCTGCGTTTCATCGTGCACAGTTGCGCGACGTCGATCAGGTGCGTGGTCTCGGGCCGCAGGGGCACGTGCAACGACACGAAGTCGCTCTCGCGCAGCAGGGCGTCGAGCGGAACGTGGATGGCGCGCAGTTCCTGTTCGAGCGCCGCGGGGGCGGGGGTGCGGCTCGCGTAGAGAACGCGCATGCCGAAGCCGAGCGCGCGGCGCGCCACC
>SXPB01000044.1 GCA_005776475.1 Planctomycetia bacterium | reverse complement strand
TTCTTCTTGATGTAGTCCCAGATCTTCTTGGTGATCTCCGAGCGCGGGATCGGCTTGTCACCGACGATCGCGGCGAGCAGCGCATCGGGTTGGACGGGCTTGGAGAGGGCGGGATTGAGCTTCTTCGCGGTCTTCTTGGTAGCGGCCATGGGCTGGAGGCTAGCGGGCAGGTCGCGCCAGCGGAACAGGGCAACAGTGGGTAAGGCGCAGAGAGCCGTGCCGCTTGCGGGGCGGGGGCGGGGCTGGCCTGACGGTTGCAGTGGGTCGGACGCCGGCGGTCAGCGCGAGCGGCCGGCGGCCAGAGTTCTGTTCGGCGGCGCGCCAGGCTCCTTCTCCGTGGGGTCTTCAGCCGCTGCCCACGGTCGCCGAAAGGCGGGCTCCGTGCGTCGCGGGTGGCGATCAATGCGGCAGCGTGTTCTCGAGGAACGAACCCGGCCCGAACAGTCGCCGGCGCAGCAGGAAGTACTCGTTGAACGGACGGTCGTCGGTGATGCCGAGGTTCTTGTTCCGCGGCAGCTCGGACGCGACGTCGACGTGTTGCTTCAGGATGTACTGCCACGCCACGTCGTGCGTGATGCCCGGCGGCGCCCATTCCATCAAGTCGGTCACCGCCGCCGGCGGCATCTTCGCGAGCGCGCGCTCGACGGTCGGCGCCGTCAGCGGCCAAGTCGCCGCGAGCAGATGGATGCCGTATTCCTTCGCCCCTTCGGGTGTCTCGAACGAACGGTAGGCGAGCACGTGTGGGAACGTCTGCACCAGCGTGTTCACCGCCGCCTGCGAGATCGCCGCTTCGCCGCCGGGGAACCACTGCTGCAGCACGCCGGTCGGCGACAGCCGCGCCTTCACGATTTCGTAGAACTCGCGCGAGTAGAGCAGGCTCGAACCGGCCGCTTCGACGGGCGGCGGCGGATCGAGCGTGATCAGGTCGAACTGTTCGTTGGTTCGCTTCAGGAAGCGACGGCCGTCATCGACCACGATGCGCGCCCCCGGCCGCTGCCGTACCGCTTCGGCATCGGCGTGGTAGAAGCCGAACGAGTCGGCGACGCTCGGCACCAGTTCGACCGCTGTGACACGGCCACCCCACGTCGTCAACGAACGGAACGTGGTGCCCATGCCAAAGCAGATCACCAGCGTCGACTCCGGCGGCTGCTCGCGCAGCACCAGCGGCAGGTGCGCCATCACCTTGGTGAGCGGCGTCAGGTGTGTGATGCCCACACCATTCACCAGCATGCGCCGCTCCATGCCGACGCCCGTGGCGACGACGCTGGCGACGTGGTCGCGGCGCACTTCGACCGGGACCTTGCTGCCATCGGCCGCGGTGTAGTTGTCGGCGTCTTCGTGCGTTCGCGTAACGAACACGGCGGCGAGCGTGAGCACGACGCCGAGGCCGATCGGCAGGCGCCACACCGGCTGCGGCACGGTGGGGCGCGCCGCGAGCAGGAACAGCGGATAGACGAGCGCGCACAGGAGCAGCGTCCACTGCACGCCGAGCGTCGGCAGCACAAGGTAGCCCGCGAACAGCGGGCCGAGGATGCAACCGAGCACGTTCACCGCGTAGGCGGTGCCAGCGCGCCGGGGTTCGCCGCGTGCGTGCTCGTCGATCAGTTGCGGCGTCAGGTAGCCGAGCAGCGCCGAGATCGGCACGATGCTCGCGAGCACCAGCGGAATGCTCGCGTGCAGGCGCGGGTCGTTGAGCACGAGCGGCAGCAGCGACGCGACGAACAACAAGGCGAGCATGCCCTGGCTACCGATCGCGCGGCCTTGCTGCAGATGGCGGCGATAGCAGTACGAACCGAGCCAGGTCGCGAACAGGTAGGTCACCAGCACGCCGGCGAAGGCGTAGATCGTCGTCCACAGCACCGGGGTGAACGCGCGCGTCCACGCCACTTCCATCGCCATCGAGGTGAAGCCGGTCGCGAACAGCAGCAACACGCGCACGCGGCTCGACAGGCCGGTTGGCAGAGTAGGTTGTGCGCCAGGCGTGGTTCGGGTCGCGGGCGCCGCCAGCGGGGCCGGGCCGCGAGCGAGCAGGAAGGCGACGACGCCGATCGTGACGTTGCCCGCCGCCGCCACCAGCAGCGTGTTGCGGAAGCCGAGGCACTCGATCAGCACCGCGGCCGTCGCCGCCGCACCGAGCATCGCGCCGATCACGTTGCCGAGGTACAGGTAGCTGAAGGTGCGTTCGTCACCCGGCGCCCGCGCGCGCAGGAACGCCATCATCAGCGGGAACGTCGCGCCCATCAGCGTCGCGAACGGCAGGATCGCTCCCGCGAGCCACGCGGCGGACGCCAGCAAGTAGCCGCCGCTCGAAGCTTCGCCGGCCGCGAGCAGAGCGCGTTCGCCGATGCCGAAGATCCATGGCACGACGAGCGCGCCAAGGGCGATGCCCCACTCGACGATGCCGTAGGCGATCGCCGCACGACCCGCGCCGCCGGCGACGAGGCTGGCAGCGACCCGACCGCCGAGCCACGAGCCGAGGGCGAGCCCGGCCATGAACGCCGACAGCAGGATCGACAGCACCGGGGTGACGATGCCGAACGACGCGAAGGCGAGGCGCAACCAGACGATCTGGTAGACGAGCCCGCAGCAGCCGGACAGGACGAACAGCAGGAACGTGGTGGAGCGCAGTCGTGGCATTCCGGAAGTGCAGGCGAGGGGCCGGCAGTCTAGCCCGGCGCGGACGTCACTTCTTGTCGCTCTTCGTGTCGGCGCGCGTGTAGGTGATCGTCATGAACTTCATCGGCTTGCCATCGGGGCCTGGGAAGAACATCTCGAACACGCGCGTGTTCGCGTCCTTCACCGTGGTGACCATCGTCTGTTCGGCCGGCTTGCCATCCGGACCGACCGACATTCCCTTCATGGTCATCACCTTGCCGTCCTTGTCGCAGGTGCCTTCCATCGTCATTACGCTGCTGGTCATCGAATCGACCCACGTGCCGACGAACTTCTTCTTGTCGATGTCGTAGCCAGTGACGCCGTGGCCATGGAACGGGCCGCCCTGGACGGTGGCAGCGAAATCGTCGGTGACCCAAAGGCCGCCGCAAATGACCTTCACGACGCTGGTCCCCGTCGACTTGGTGGGCTTGCCATCTGCGCCCATCATCTCCAATACCGCATTCCAGGTGCCGGCGCCGGCGGCGAGCATCTTGTGCTCAGCAACAGGCTCGGTGGGGCCTTGCGCGGTGGCGACGACGGGGGTGGCGAGGGCGGCGAACAGGAACGCGGCGAGCAAACGATTCTTCATAGGGTTTCCGTAGGTGGGAGGATGTTCCGCAATTGGGCGGTCGCAGTCCAGACGAGGGCGCTTCTCCCGTTTCGACAGGAAATCGCGCGGTTGGCCGGTCACCCTTGCCGCACCAGAAAGGTGTCGGGGCGGCCTGTTGGTTGCCGCCGCGTCGGCCCGGCGGCTACAAGTCGTGGTTGCCGAGGCCGCCAACAGCCAGCGATGAGCCAGAACGATCCCGACGACATGCCGACGCGCCACGGCGCGCCTGAACCCGGCGACGGGCCTTCCGAAGAGCGCACCGTTCCGTTCCGTGGCACCAACGTGCCGCCCGATGCCGGGAAACCTACCTCGGCGCCCACCCCGACGCCGACTCCCACCCCGACGCCGACCGCGAAGAAGCCCGCGCCGTCTGCCGGCGGCGCCCCGGCCGATCCGATGCTCGGCAAGGTGCTCGGCGGTTGCCGCCTCGACCGCCTGCTCGGCCGCGGCGCCATGGGCGCCGTCTACAAAGCGCGCCAACAGAAGCTCGACCGCGACGTCGCCGTAAAGGTCATCCGCCCCGAGATGATGACCGACCAGCGCATGCTCAAACGCTTCGAAGTCGAAGCGCGCACGGTCGGCAAGTTCAACAGCGCCAACGTGGTGATGGTGCACGACGTCGGCTTCGAGCTGTCGGTGCACTATCTGGTGATGGAGTTCGTGCAGGGCAAGAACCTGCGCGACCACGTCAAGTTGCTCGCCGGCGGCCGGCTGCCGGTCGGCGAGGCCTTGCCGCTGCTGCGGCAGGCGATCAAGGGCCTCGAAGAAGCGCAGCGGCTGCAGGTCATCCATCGCGACATCAAGCCCGACAACCTGATGTTGACGGATCGCTCTGTGCTGAAGATCGCCGACTTCGGCATCGCCAAGCCTCTGCAGGAAGACTTCAGCATGACGCTGACGTCCGAGCTCGTCGGCACGCCGCTCTACATGAGCCCCGAGCAGTGCCAGGGCTCCGCCGACCTCGACTTCCGCAGCGACATGTACTCGCTGGGCGCGACGTTCTACTACCTGCTCACGGGCGAACCGCCGATCCGCGCGAGTTCGGTCTACGAGCTGATCCAGACCAAGACCAAGCTCGCCAACCTGTGCCTGTGGAAGGCGCTGCCGGGCCTCGCCGAAAACAACCCGCTGTCGCGCGTGGTCGAACGCATGACGGCGCTCGATCGCGAGGACCGCTACGACAGCTACGAAGAACTGCTCAACGACCTCGTGCTGGTCGAGGCCGGCCAGACCATCACCGTGAAGAAGCGCGGCGACGGCGAGTGGAAGCCGCGGCCGCGACCGGCGGCGGCGGGCGCGCGCAAGCGGCGCTGGCAGGCGTTGGCGGCGATCGGGCTGTTGCTGGCCGCCGGTGGCGGCGGTTTCGCGTGGATGCAGTCGCGGCCGTCGGGCCCTGGCAAGGAGCCGGTTGGGCCGGTCGTCCCGGTTGCCGGTGGCGGCAACGTGGCGCCGATGCTGCCGGTCCTGCGCGAGCGGTTGCGCAGCGATGGGCCGAGCGCGGCGCTGCAGCGCGACGTCGAAGCGCTGGTGGGCGACGAAGCGCAGGGGCGTGAGCGCGACGCGTTGCGCGACGAAGTGAAGGCGGGCCTTGCGGCGCAGGCGGCGTTCGCGGCGTTGCCGAAACCGGCGGCGCAAGGGTTGACGGTCGAGGGCCTGCAGGCGCACTTCACCGCGGTCGACGCGATCGCCAACAAGGTGGCACGGTCGGGGCCGGAACTCCGCGAGTGGCTCGCGCGAGCGCGGGACAGCGCCCGCGCCGAGGCCGAGCTGTCGGCGTCGGCGCTGCTGAACTTGACGTCGATGTTCACGCAGTGGCAGAAGGACCGCAGCACTGCTGGTGACGATGCGGCGCGTCTGGGCGCGTTGGAGACCCGGCTGCAGGCGATCGTCGCGGGGCGCATGGCGTTGCGCGACCTGGCCCCGAAAGTGCGCGAGCAATTGGATACCGCGCTGTCGGCCGAGAGCCTCAACCAGGCGCTGCAACGCCTGCGCGAGCCGGTCGATGTCGTCGTCGATCTCGATGTCGCCGGCGTGCTGGAGGAGGTGCGCACGCAGTTCGCCGACGTCGGGCCGACCGAGGCCCTGCGCGATCGCGTGCAGGACCTGACGGCGACGCGGCGTGAACAGATCGAAGCGCGGGCGCAGTTGCTCAACGTCATCGAAACGGCGCGGTTGGCCCGCGAGCAGGCGCTCGGGATCAAGGCGCAGCGGTATCCCGACCCGCCGGTGCCACCGTTCACCGACGTGGCGGAGTACTGGCAGGCGATCGACCGCGCGCTGCAGCCGGTTCGCTCCGGCGACGGGCCGGTCGCGGGGTGGGTGCAGACGCTGCGCACGGAACTGCGGGCCGAGCCGACGCTGCAACCTGCGGTTGTCACTGCCTGCGCGGCGGCGTTCGCGAAATGGCAGGCCGCGCCCGGCAAGGGCGACGAGGCGGTGGCCGCGATCGCGGCTCTGCGCGCGGCGCGCGCGGCGGCGACGTCGTTGTTCGCGGCTGCGGGCGGGGACGTCGCGACCGCGATCCCCGAAGCCGCGTTGGCGGCGGCGGCGGCGGAGTCCACCAAGGCCCAGGCGAAGGAGCAGTGGCTGCAGGATGCCGATCGGCTCGGTCGCCAGTTGCTGGCCGTGGCGACGCTGGCGGAGTGGAACGGGTTCTCGGCGAACTCGGGCGGCAGCGAGAAGGCCCTGCGCGATGCGGCCACTGCGTTCGGTGCTGATCCGCAGGTTGCCGCCGCCTTGCAGCAGATCACCTCGACCAGCGAGCGGTGGACGCTGGCGAAGCAGCGGCTCGTCGATCTCGACGCCCACTTCCAACGCGCAGAACTGAAGGCGGCGGCGGCCCTGGCCGCGGCCGGTGCCGGCGGCAACGAAGCCCGCGTCGAGTTCACGACCGCGGCCGAGGTTCTCGGCCAGTGCACGGCCGTGTTCGACGATCTGGCGCGCACGCTCGCCCTCGATGCGGCAACCACCACGCTGACGGCGGCGCGGGCCCGGCTGCGTTCGGCGGCGATGTTGCCCGGCGGTGTGACCCGGCTCGACGGCTGGTTGGTGGCGCTGGACCAGTTGCGCGCGGCGACCGCGGGCATGGTGGCGATTCCGGGCGGCCGGGCGAAGGGCGGCGGCGACGTGGCCCCGTTCTTCCTCGCCGCCACCGAGTGCAGTCGCGCCGAGTTCGCGCAGTTCCTCATCGAGTTGCGGGCCGCGGTCGGCGGCGCCACCGATCCCCAGCAGCGGTTCGACGCCGTCGCGGCGCGGCTGCCCGGCATCGGCATGAATCCCGATCGCCTGGCCGAGCTGCTGGCGCGCGAAGTGAAGCCCGACCGCTTCCCGGTCGACAACCTGACCTGGCATGCGGCGGCGGCGTATGCGGTGTTCCATGGGCGCGCCTTGCCGACACCGGCGGAATGGGCGCTGGCCGCGTTCGGCGACGGCGGCAAGACGCGCTTCCCGTGGGGCGACGAGTGGAGCAACGAGACCGAGCAGCGCAACCCGAGCAACACGGCGCTGGCCGAAGTCGATGCCGGGGGCTTGTCGTTCCGCAAGGCCGAGGGTGTGCGCATCCACCATCTCGCCGGCAACGTCGCCGAGTGGTTGGCTGCCGACGCCGGGGCACGCGAAGCGAAGCTCGCCGGTGGTCGCTACAACGAGACGAGCGAGTCGCGCGCCCGCGAACAGGCCGAAGGGCGAGCGCTCGATTCGGACAAGTCGGACGCGCGCCGGGGCTTCGGCTTCCGCACCGTGCTGCGGCCGCAGGGGTTCCCGGGCCTCGACTGGCCGCGCTAGTCGCGCGGGCCGGAGCGGGCTCAGCTGCTGCCGCTCTTGCGCGCGAGGATGAACAGCTGCCGCTTCGGATCGGTCAGCTTCAGGCGACGGGTGTCGTCCATGAAGCCCGAGTAGTCGCGCGCTTCCTTGCGGGTCTTCGGCACGCGCGTGACCTTGCCGCTTTCGACCATCACCGGCGCCATGGTGATTTCGATCTCAGCCGACGGGAAGGGGATCTCGAGGCGCAGCAGGTCGTCGCTGTCGACGTTGACGAACTGGTTCTTCTCGGCGGCGGTGACCCAGTCGTCGTTGACGACGATCAGGCACGGCCGCGGTTGCTCGGCGGCGTCGAGTGCATCGAACTCGAACGACTTCGTGGGGATGCCCGCGCAGGCGGTCATGGCGCACAGCGCCGACAGGCAGACGGCACGACGGAGGAGGCTCATGGATTGGATCCTTCGGTTTCGTTCAGCGCGGGCGCAGGGTGATCTTCACGTCGAGGTTGGCGGCGACCATCTGTTCGATGCGCTCCTTGGTGAACCACTCGATCTCCGGCTGGTAGTCCGGGTGCGTGGCCTGCACGTAGATGCGTTCGCTCGTGGTGAAGTCGAACGTGTACGGCCGGCTGCTGCCCTGGCCGACGCGTTCGCCGTTGATGTAGACGGAAGCGTCCGGTGGATTCACCGACATGACGCGCACGTAGCCAGCGCCGCCGCAGGCGGGCAGTGCCAGCAGCGGCAGGACGAGGAGAAGGCGGGAACGACGCGCAGTGGTCTTTTGCATGAACCCGGGCAGGTGGCAGAAGGGCGCGAAGGATACGGAGCAAGCCGGCTGAGTCCAGTTCCGCGCGTCCCGCCCGGGCCGCGTATGCTCCGAAACGACGATGAGGTCCGGTTCGTGAGGTACTTCCAGCCATCCAGCGACCCCGCCGAAGGCCTCGGCGTGCTGGTGTTGTTCCGACTGATCGAGGAGTCGGTACCGGCGTTCTTCCGGCCGGATCGCCGCATCCTGATCACGCGCGCGCCAGGGCGGCTCGACGTGCTCGGCGGGCGGGCGCCGGGGCCGGGGTCGCTGGTGTTGCAGATGCCGATCGCCGAGGCGGCATGCCTCGCGCTGCAGGACCGCGACGACGACCTGGTGCGGCTGTGGTCGCCGTGCCGCGATGGTTCGCGCACGCAGTTGCTGTCGATGCGGCTCCCGGACCTCGGTTTGCCGGGGCATGCGATCGACTACGACGAAGCGCAGGCCCTGCTGCTTGCGGACCCGAGCGACCGCTGGGCGGGCTATCTGCTCGGCAGCCTGTTGGTGCTCGCGCGCGAACGCGGCCTCGTGCCCACGCGCGGCGCCGAGGTGCTGCTGCACAGCGACATCCCGGTGGCGGCCGGGGTCGGGTCGTCGACGGCGATCACGATCGCAGCGTTGCGGGCGTTCGCGTTGCAGGCTGGCGTTGCGTTGGATGCCGTCGAGGTCGCACGTCTGGCGACGATCGTCGAACGCGAAGTGATGCGGACGCCGGTGCGCAGCGCTATGGCGCGCGCGCTGGTCAGTGCCGAAGCAGGCGAATTGCTGGCGTTGCGGGGTGACGGCGTCGAGCAGAGTCTCGTGGTGCCGTCCGATCTCGAAATCGTCGGGCTCGACACGGGGGTTGCGACGGCGGGGGCGCGCGATGGTGGCCTCGAAGCCGGCGACGACGCCCGCGCCGAACGCTTCCGCGAACTGTGGCAAGCAGAACCTACCTTCGCGCATCGCCACGAACTCGGCGACTTGCTGTTCGCGGCGCATGCGGCGTATGGCCAAGGTGGGAGGGGCAACGTCGTCGCTGACATCGTGGTCGATGCCGCGAAGCAGCGACGCGATGCGGGGGGCGCGGTTTTCGGTGCCAAGGCCACCGGGCGTGGGGCCGGTGGCACGGTCGTTTTGGTGGGGCAACACGGCAAGGTCTGGTACGAAGCCTTGCGCATCAAGAAGGCGGTCCTCACCGCGACGGGGCACTCGGCGCATGTGTTCCGCTGGTCGTCGCCAGGGGCGATGGCTTTCGGGTCGATCGAGCTCATGCCTGGGGCGAACGGCGATCGCGATTGATGGGGAGTGGCCGCCTGTGCATCTCACCGCTGGGTCGGTAGTGTGAAAGACCGATGACTTCCAGTCCGTCGCCCCCTAGGGAGATTGCCTCGACTCCCCGTCCCGTCAGCAAGAACGCTCGCCGCAAGGCGACCTTGGCCTTGTTCGCTGTGGTCGTGACGCTGGTCCTTCTCGAAGCACTGCTTCAGATTGGATCCTTGGTGGTGTTCTTCGCGTCGCGCAAGCCGGTGATCGAAGTAGCCGGTGCAACCGACACGATTCTGTGTGTGGGCGATTCGTGGACGCACGGCATGGGCTGTTCCGATGCCAGTAAGCACAGCTACCCTGCGGTGCTGCAGGAATTGCTGCGACAGCAGACGGGGAAGTCCTGGACCGTGGTCAACGGTGGCCAATCGGGTCAGAACTCACGCGATGTTCTGCTGCGGCTGCCGTCACAACTGGAGGCGAGCAAGCCCAAGTACGTTCTGGTGTTGATCGGCCGCAACGACCTTTGGTCGCGTCCCGACTTGGTTGACGATGGAACGACGTACGAGGACTACCAGTCGTATCGCTTCCGATGGCGTCTGCCCCGCCTTCTCGCCTGGGCGATCGGCGCGATCCGCGGCGAGGCGCCAGCAGCTTCGCCATCTCGTGGACCGCGAGGGCCCGAGTGGGAGCCGCGGACAATTCCATGGCCGACGGCCTATCCCAAAGAGGCTTCGATCGCCGCGTACGTGCCGGGCGTGAACAAGATCACCGATGCCGGTTGGCGTGCCTTAGGCGAGAAGAACTACGAAGGTAGCATTGCTTCCTTCAGGTCGGCTCTCGCTGTTTCGCCGAACGAACCGTCGATACGTTCGGCGTTGGTCAATGCACTGGCGCGATCCGGGCGCACGGCCGAAAGCCAGGTGCATCTCGATTGGTTGTGGACGAAGTGGAAGGAGACGAAGAACTACTGGGTCGGCCGTGGCCTGGTCTCGGCTCTCGACGCTGTCAACCAGCACGCCGAGGCCAAGGCCGTCGCGATTGAGTTTCTGGCCAAGTGGCCCGAGGAAGCGACCGTGCGCACCACTCTCGGGTGGGCCCAGTTGCAGCTGGGGGAATTGGCCGAAGCGAACGAGTCGGCGCTGACGGCCCAGAAGACGTGGAAGGGCCCGTACACGTACATGGTTCGCAGCAAGGTCGAGGTGTTCAGCAAGCGTTTCGAGGACGCAATCCTCTCGTGTCTCGAGTGCTTCACGGTGACCAATGATGCCCGAGCTCTGCAGGACGACTTGTCGGGCACGATTGAAGGCAAGCCAGAGCTTGTCCCGGTGGTTCGCCGACTGGCGCGGGGTTTCTCGTGCGATGCAGATGTCCGCGAACGGATGGTCGAGTCGGCCGACGATTGCATAGCCGCCCTCGATGGCAAGGCTCAGGAGGCTGTTCTCACGCAGCACTGGGCCAAGATCATGGCCCAGTCGGCGAAGCACGGAGCCGTACCGGTGTTCCTCACCTATCCGATTGCCACACCCTACGGGCGTCGCAACGTGGCGTTCGCGCGTGAGCACAATGCCGCATGCATCGATGTCGAGACGACGTTCGCCGAGAAAATCGGCGCCCAACGCATCCACGCGATGCGATCGTCCGATGGCCATGTCAACGACGAGGGCTACCGGCTCATGGCCGAGCACGTTCTCGATGGGCTGAAGCGGCTGCCCGACTGGAAGTGAACTTCAGTCCGGCAGCCGCACGAGCTGCAGCGAGTCGGCGCGGAACCAGCCTTGGCCGCCCAGCGCCTTCACCTCGCACGCGAGCTCGACGCTGCGCTGGAACTCGCCGACTTCGAAGTCGCACTCGAGCGGCTGCCAGTTGCGATCGCCGGACAGTCGCTCGCTGTGGTTGCCATCGACGCGCAGGCGCACGCCGCCGTGTTCGTTGCCCTCGCCGTCCTTCGGCGGTTGCACGAGGTCGTCACAGCGGGCGATGCCGCGCAGCCGGTAGCGTCCCTTGCCGAGCAGCAGGTGGGTGCGGAACAGCGCGTGGCGGACGCCGTCGCCGTGGGTGCAGCGGGCGTGCAACGAGGGAATGCCCTGGAAACCTCGCTTGGCGAGTTCGATGCCGTCGGTCTCCGCCGCCGGATTCCAGGTCTTCAGGGCCAGCGACTTGCCGATCGCCAGCTGCAGCGCCTTGGGCTCCGGAGCGCGGCTCTGCTTCTCCAGGCTCTCGTGGCGCGCGCGCACGCGGTCGATCAGCGAACGAACCGCTTCGGCGTGCGCCTGCACGTCGCCGTCACCGGCGCGCAGTTCCTTCTGCAGCTTCGCCGCCATCGCTTCGAGCTTCGGCACCAGGCGCGCCGGCTGGAAGTGCGGCAGCAGCGCCTTCATGCGGTCGCGGTAGCGCTTGCGCAGTGACGGCACCTGCAGCGTGGCACTCGCGACGATCGCGGGCGGATGGTCGAGCACGGAATAGTCGTTGTCGCCGAGCAGCTGGTCCATGCCGTGCGGCAGGAACGTGGCCTTGCCCTGCGTCGGCATCCACAGGCGGTAGTTGTTCGCGTTGCGCGAATAGCCGTCCCAGTGGCCGAGCATCGACTCGAGCAGGAGGAAGTCGATGAAGGCGGGCATGTCGATCGCCGCCGCTAGCGCTTCGCCACGATTCGCATCGACACCGCGGCACAGATCGCGCAGCGCATGCAGATCGGAATGGTCGTCGGGGCCCTCGCCGCTGTCCTTCTCCAGGTTCGCTTCGACGTCCTGGCAGAAGCCGCCGTCGTAGAGGTTGCCGGAGTCGTTGCCGAACACGCGCACCAGGAACTGCTTGTCGAACGACTCGCGCAGCACGTAGAGCCCGTGGTCCTTGCCGTCGAGCCAGACGCGCGCATGGGCCACGCGCGGGGCCGGATGGCCGGCGGCGGTGAAGACTTCGTGGCCGAGCCACTCGCACAGGCGGGAATCGTCCTGGGCGCCGTTGTTCAGGTGGAAGCGCGTGAGGCCGTGGAAGCGTGCTTCCCCGCCGAACTTGCCGAGATGCACGGTGAAGCCCGGCCGGTCGTCGATCTCGCGGAAGCTGCCGGCGGCACCTTTGAGTTTCACGCCGACCTGGGCGAACACTTCGTCGCCGATGCGGAGTTCGGCCGGCACGTACTCGCGCGCCTTGTGGCGCAGCTTCTCGCGTTCGGACGGTTGCAGTTGGATGCGGACCGACACCACTTCGCCGCGCGCGAAGAACGAGCGGGCGGGGTCGCGGTCGGGCTCGGGCGCCTTCTGCGCCGGCAGCGAAGCGAGCGTCAGGAAGGCGAGTGCGGCGTGGAGGCGGAGCATCAGATCGGAACCAACCTGGTCGTGCGTTTGGCTCAGGGGTGCTGTTCGAGGACGGTGCGCTGCCGCTTGCGCCCGGGTCGAGCCACACGCAGCGCGACCGACAATACCGTTTCGATCGCGTTGCGTCCCGTGCTCGCGACGAGGAACTGTCGTGTCCCATCGGCACCGTTGGCGACCGCCGAATTCCGCTCGGTCGCCGTCCCGTGCCATGGGGGGCACGCACCGCTGCACGACGCGTGACAGCCTCGGCGCGGGCGAACCCTTCCGTCGCCGCCCGCCGTCGGCGACGCTGTCGGCATGAGCAAGTCCGCACCCGACCATCACGATGCCGAACTCGTCCTGAAGATCTACGACATGCGCCGCGAGGCGGTCATGCGTGAGTCGCGCGACGCGATCAACCGCGACTTCTGGCCGAAGAACGAAGCCGAGGCACTCGCGATCCTGCAACCCGAGCACCCGCTGAATCGCGCCTGGCGGCAGACCACGACCTACTGGGAAATGGTCTACGGGATGGCGAAGCACGGCGTCGTGCACGCCGAGTTCCTGCTCGAAAGCAACGGTGAGGGCCTGTTGCTGTTCGCGCGCGTCGAACCCTACCTCGCGGCGATTCGCGCGCAGACGAGCCCGCGCGTGCTGCGCAACGCCGAGTGGATCGCCGGGTCCAACGACCTGGCGAAGGCGATCATGACGACGTTCCGCGGGCGCATCGCGAAGAAGTTCGGTCGCTGAGCGCCGCGGTCAGCGCCGTTCGAGCATCGTCACCGCTTCGACGTGCTCGGTGTGCGGGAACAGGTCGCACAGCCGCGAGGCGGTGACGCGATACGCGGCGTGCAGCGCGGCGAGGTCGCGCGCCAACGAGTCGAGCGAGCACGACACCAGCAGCATGCGCGGCGGTGGCGCCGCGAGGATCGCGGCGGCGCCGGGCGCCATCAGTCCGGCCCGCGGCGGATCGGCCACCAACAGGTCGCAGGCCGGCAGCGGCGACGCGCCGAACGCTTCCGCGCGCACCTCCCCGTTGCCGAAGCTGTTGGCACGCAGGTTGGCCCGGGCATCGTCGCAGGCGCTCGGCGAACTCTCGATCAAGGTCACGTGTGCCGCCTCGCGCCGCAGCAGCCGCAGCATGAACGTGCCGACGCCGCCGTAGCCATCGACGACCCGCAGTCCCTTGACGTGGCCGAGCATCGCCATCGCCGGCTGGAACAGGATCGCTTCGGCGTGGCGGTTCAGTTGGTAGAACGAGTGCCACGACACGCGGAAGCGCAGCCCGCCCTGGTTGTCGTGTTGCCACGTGTCGCCGCGCAGGGCTACCGCGCGTTTGCCGAGCAGCACGTTGCCGGGGCGGTCGTTGACGTCGAGCACGAGACCGACGAGGTGCATTGGGCGGCCCTGGTCATCGCGCAGGTCCTTCGCCAGCGCCTGCAGGTCGCGGCCGAGGCGATCGCGTTCGGAGAACTGCTCGCGGGTGACCACGAGGCCGAGCAGCAGTTCGTTGGTGCCCGGCATCACGCGGGCGCGGAACGCGCGCACGAGGCCGTTCCCGGTCTGTTCGAGCCAGACCGACAGGTTGAGAGTGCGCAGCAGCTCGCCGACCTTGACGGCGAGCCCGGTCAGCGCCTTGTGCTGGATGCGGCAGTCGCGGATCGGCTCGATTTCGTGCGTGCCGGTGCGGTAGATGCCGAGCTGCAGTTCCCGTTCGTGCAGTTGCGCCGGATACAGGATCGTGGTGCGGTCGTGGCGCGGCGGTCGCGGCGGCAGCGTGATCGCGGGCTCGATGCCGTCGAGGAACGGCGCCAGCAGTTCGCGGGCGCGCTGCTGCTTTTGCGCCAGTTGCTGCGCGATCGGCACGTCCAGCAGGGAACAACCGCCGCAGGCGCCGAAGTGGCGGCAGGTTTGGGTCTGGTCGAGGTTCGACAAGCGGGCCAGCTTACGGGGCGGTCGGGCGCTACGGAACGCGGGCGTCGGCGTTCGCCGTCATCGGTTCGTGGCAAGCCAGACCACGAGCGCCGTCAGCAGCAGCGGTGCAACCACATAGACGGCGACGATGGCCGTGCTCCACAGCACGAAGGCGCCGACGTCCCTGGCGGTTGTGCAGCGAGCCGGCTGCGTGAGGCCGAGTTCGCGCCGCCCGCCCTCGACGGTCATGCCGTCAATGCGTTCGCGTGGCATCGCGTAGAGATTGCGGCAGTCGCGGGCTTGCACGAACGCGAGGAACAGTCGGCGAGGCGCGATCGCGAGCCCGAACAACCAGCCGCCGCAGTTGAAGAACCACGCCGCCACGTAGTCGCGGCAGCCGGTGCGCAGTTCGAAGGCGGCGATTTCGGCCTCCCCGGTCCACGTGGTCCGGTAGCCGGTCAGCAAGTGATGCACGTCGTGGCGGAACAGCACGCGCCGCCGCGCGTCCCAATTGGGAAAGGCGATCGGGATGCCGAACAGGCGCACGGTCACCCAGCGCAGCGACACGCCGCAATCGGCGGGCAGTCCCGCGCTCGCGAGATACTGCGCCAAGGCGGCGGCGATGGTGCGGTCGTCGACCACGGCAGAGCAACGCGGGGCGGGTGCCAGGATTTCGTGGCCCGAGTACGGCGAGTTTCCCCGTGGCGCCGGGGTCGCCGGTTGCGCAAGCCGGCGCCACGTCGCCACGCCGAGGCTCGCGCCGGTAGACTCTTGCCCGCCATGACCCCCGCACCCGAAGGCCGATTGCCGGACTGGGAAGCGTTCTATCGCGACTACCGCAAGCCCGGTTACGTGCCCGGATTCGAGATCACGACGAAGCTCGGCGGCGGCATGTTCGGGTTGGTGTATCGGGCGCGGCGCATGTCGATCGGCAAGGACTATGCGATCAAGTTCCTGCAGGTCGACGAC
>SXPB01000043.1 GCA_005776475.1 Planctomycetia bacterium | reverse complement strand
GGCAGCAGCGAACGCACGCTGGCTTCGCTCGCGAACACGACGTCGTCGGTGCCGTCGCGCCACGCGCGGAAGCACGCCGTGAAGTCGGGCTCGCCCTTCTTCGCCGGATCGCGCCAGCGAACCTTCGGGCCGCAGAACTCGCCGTAGTTGCGGAGAGTCAGGCCGCGCGCGAGCGCGTGATCCCACAGAAACCCGGCCGGCGAGTACGACAGCGCGTCCTTCTCGTCTTCGCCCATGCCGTCGGGATAGCTGCGCGGCCAGCCAGCGAAGCTCTTTTCGAGGTAGTCGGTCGCGAACGCGGCCGTGCTCCACTGGTGGCCGTCGGCCGACAGGATGCCGGAGCAGTACGTATTGTCGAGCAGCACGAACTGACGGGCGAGCGCGTGTTGGTTTGGCGTGATCGCCTCGGGGAAGATGCACAGCTCGGGATCGCCGTTGCCCGCCTTCATGTCGCCGAGCACCTGGTCGTAGGTGCGGTTCTCCTTGATCACGTAGACGACGTGCTCGATGCGACTCGGCTCGCCGATGCGTTCCGGGATCGCGCGCGGCGGTTGGCCTTTGCGCGGCGGCAGCAGGGCGTACTCGATTGCATCGCGGCGCAGGTTCGCATCGACCTGCAGCGACAGACGGGCGAGCGTGTCGGCGTCGGGCACCGGCACCAGCGACACCGAACCGTGGTACTGGTGGCTGTTCCACTCGGGCACGCCGCTGCTCTTGCGCGGGCGGCCAAAGCCGAGGCCCTTCACGTTGACGGCCGCGACGTGGTTGCGCTGGGCGTCGAATACAAGGGCGGCCGGATACCAGCCGACCGGGACGAAGCCGAGCAGCTTGCTGTCGCCGCGATCCTCCGGCTCGAAGTGGAAGACCGCGAGGGCGTTCATCGTGCCGTTGCCGACGAACAGCCGTTCGCCGCTCGCGTCGAAGCAGACGGCGTTCGGCGAAGCCTGCAGCAGGTCGCTCGGCTTCTTGCGCGCCCACAACGTTTCGCGCACGGCACCTTCGGCATCGAGCACCGTGAGGGTGTCGCTGGCGGCGTTGGCGCAGACGATCCACTTGCCGTCGGGCGACACGGCAAGGTCGCTCGCGTGCAGGCCGACGAGCGTCTCGCGCACGCTGCCCGCAGCGAGGTCGATGACACTGACCGAACCTTCGTTGGCGATGTCGCGCACCGGATCGACGCGCACTTCGGTGCCGCGCCCCGCGGGCCCGGTCAGATCGCCGGCACCCGGCCGCCGGCCGCCCTGGTTGCTCACGAAGGCGCGTCCGCCAGCAAGCACGACGTCGAACGGGGCCACGCCGACCGGGAACGTGCGCAGCACGGTGCCCTTGTGCGCATCGATCTCCAGCAGGTTGTTCGACAGGTTGCCGCACACGAAGAGGCGTTGGCCGTCGGCGCTGAGCGAGAGGCCGCTCGGGATCTCGGCCTCGCGGCGCGGCGCGTTCGCGGGCGGCAGCGGCAACGAATGCGATGGGGCCACGGTGCCGTCCGCGTCGATGCGGAACACCTTGATCGAGCCCTTCACGTTGGACATCCACAGCGTGCGGCCGTCCGGGGCGACGGCGAGGCCGGTGTAGCTGACCTGGCCGTCCTTGTCGGGGCGCTGCTCCTTGGCGTTGGGAGCAGTGACCGGCTCGGTTTGCTTGTCGTTCGGCAACGGCACGCGCTGGTCGACCTTGCCGGTCGCAGCGTCGAGCACGAGCAGTTCGCTCGTCTTGCCGGCGGTGTAGAGGTGGCGTCCGTCGGCGGACAGCGCGATCACTTGTGGGCGCAGGCCGGGCAGATCGGCGAAGGTGCCATGCGGCGTCAGCGTCTGGTTGACCGGCGTGACCTGCGCCCCGCTCGCGGCGTGGCGGCCGACGAGTTCGATCGATCCCGGCGGCCGTTGCGGATCGGGCGCCGAGCAGGCGGCGAGCAGCAGGAACGGAACGAACGGCAGCAGCGGGCGCATGCACGCATGGTGCGTGACGGTCGCCGCGGATCCAGGCTCCGCCGCGCGATTCTCGCCACTTTCAACGCGAACGGAACTTGCGGGCCCAGCTGCGGATCTTGCCGAGCACGCCGGGGTCAAGCGCGCCACACGCCGCCCGCAACACGCCGTGCGAATCGACGAACATCAGCCACGGCTCGTTGCCGACGAACGGGGCGCCGACCACGTGATCGACGACCGGAAGCGGTTCCTTGCGGACATCTTCGACGGTCGCCTTGGCGGCGGTGCGTGCGTTCTCGGGCATCGCCTTCGGCACGGCGAGCACCCACGTCTGCGGATGTTCGGCCGGGTTGTTGAGCAGGGACGCGAGGATCGGCAGCACGCGCGGCAGCAGGTAATCGGTTGCTGCTTCGTCGGACTTCGGCAGCCACAGCACCAACGTGCCGTTCTTGTGCAGCGGCACGCCGCGGACCGGCAGCATCAGCAGTTCATCGAGCTCGACGGTGGGTTGGCGCGCGAGATCAAGCCCGCCGACGACATCGGCGAGCGCGCCGTCGAAACGCTGCACGGTCGGCAGTTCGACGCGAACGGCGCCCATGCCCATCGCGAATCCGACGTGGCCTTCGATCGGAGCGGCGTCGTGTACCGCGTAACGCAGCATCGGCTTGCCGTCGATCTCGACCGCCACGCGTGGGCCGCGCACGTGCAGCGCGAAGGTGAACCCCGGCTGGCCATCGGCCATCTTCAACGAATCCGAATCGGCGTCGTTCGGCATCTTGCCGTCGCGTTCCCACAGGCCGCTCAGGCCGAAGTTGATGCTGCCGCCGCTGCGGTTCTTCTCGCTGCGACCGGTCGCGTAGTCGAAGTCGCCCGACGAGAAGGACAGGCGCAGGTTGCGGTCGCGGCGGGCGTGCCCGAACACGATGGCGCCCGACACGTACGACGTCGTGAAGTGCACCCGGCCGCGCACCACGTAGTGTCCAGGCGAAAGCCACGCCACCGAATGCACGAAGGCGTCGCGCTGGTGCGCTTGCCGATCGAGCGAACCGGTCGCTTCGCGCGGTTTCTCGCGGCCGACGTGCAGGTCGCCGAGCGCAGTCGGATACCAGAGTCCCGCGTGACGCCGGTCTTCGAAGTCGGTCAGGCCACCCTCGGTGAATCCGTGCGTGCCCAGGTGGCGCGGCACCGGCGGCGGCGCACCCATCGCCACGTCGTCGGCGCGCGCGAGGCCGAACATGCCGGCGAGCCGGGCGTGGTCGTCGGCGAGCGCAGCCGCCGACGTGGGCGAATCCGTTGCCAGGGCGCGAGCGCGGACCAGCATCGCATCGAGCAGCGCCTTCGTCTTCGGCAAGCTGGCCAGCAAGGCGGTGCTGTCGCCGTCGCCGATCGCCGGGAAGTGGCGGCGCGCCAACGCGGTGAACGCGGCGGCGGCGTCGGTGGCCTTGCTCGCGCGCAGCGCCGCGAGCAACGCAACGCACACCTCGGGTTGGAAGCCATCGACGGTGAGCGACCAGGTGCCGGCCGCGATCGTTGCATCGACTTCGCCGACTTCGTGCAGCAGCAGCGTCGCTGCGGCGGCGTGGTCCTGACCCCAGAACGGCTCGGCGCGATTGCGTTCCCACGACCAGGTCGGCTCGTCCATGACCTGCCTCGCTTCATCGCCGCCCGGATTGCCGGTGTAGCCCTTCAGCCACTCCGGCGTCTTCTTCCGGTCGTCGTGCATGTCGTAGCAACCCTTCACGAACGCGTGCCATTCGGCGTGCAGCTCGTCGAACGTCGCCGGGCGCCCGTCCTTGCCATCGGCGAACGAGGACGTGAAGAACGCGAGCGGATCCTTCATCCCGGCGCGCGCATTGCGTTCGAACTTCGCGAACGGTTCCTTGTACTTCGGGGCGTTGGGCGGGAACGAACGCAGGAACGAGTAGAGCGAGTAGCCGGCGAAGTAGTTGTCGCGGTACTCGGCGATCTTGCCGGTGATCAGCTCGATGAACTTCTCCTTGCCACCGTAGCCCTTGTAGTAGGTGTGCGCGACGGTGCCGGACTCGAGATAGGTCTCGACGAAGTCGGTCGCGGCCATCTTGCCGTAGTGGGCGCCGGTCCAGCTGGCGTGGCCTTCGCCGTACCACGAGCCCACGAACGGATGCAGCACGCCGTCGAAGCGATGGGTGAGTTCGTGCGTGAGACCACGACCAAGCCCCGGAATGGTGCCCCACCAGAAGCGCAGCACCGTGCGGTCGCCACCTTGGAAGCCGCCGGCCCACCAGTACGGCGAGCCTTCGGTTTCGAGGTCGTCGCTGCCGGGCACGATGCGAACGAGGCCGGGGCGATCGACGAACGGGTCCTTGCCAAAGTGCGCCACCAGGCGCGCGTGATGCAGTTCGACGGTCTTTGCAGTCTCCAGCAGCGTGGTGTGGCCGCACGTCGTCTCGATGCGGTAGCGACCGGTGCGACTCATCGCGACGCCAGGCAGGCTCCATTCGCGGTGGGCGGCGGTGAAGGCGATCGCCTGCTCGGTGGGCATCGCTTCGAGTTCTTCGATCGTCCACACCTTCCAACCCGCGTTCTGCGTGTAGTCGTCGAGCGCCTTCTGCGCCGCGTCGGCCCAGGCGGAGATGTCGGCGGGGGCGGGGCCCTTGAGGTCCGGCAGCCCGGCCTGGCGGCGCAGGCCGAGCAGCAACCGCGCCGCGCGCACGCGCCGTTGCTGCAGTCTGGCGAGATCCAGCGTGGCGGCTTCGGGTGCGTCGCCGGCGGGCACCTTGGTCTGCGCGAGCCGCAGCAGCGCATCGCACACGAGCGCGTGGTCGGCGACGAAAGCGTCCTGCACTTTGGCGACCGCGGGCGCCACGGCACCGAGTGCCTGCGGTGCACCGAGGCCAGCTTCGAGCAGCGCCTCCGCGGCCCAGCGCACCAGCAGCGCGCGCGGCGCGTTGCCCTTCGTGGCGGCCTTGTGCTTGTCGATGAAGCGGGCGAGTTCCTGGATCGCGGCGAGGCGGGCGAGCGCCAGATCGATGCTCGGCTTCAACGAAGTTTCGAAGCCGGGGATGGTGCCGGTGACCTTGCGTTGCGCGGGATCGAGCTTGAAGCGACCCTGGGCATCGGCGGCGGCGCGCACGAAGCGTTCGGCGTGCAACGGGGCGAGGTTCTTGTCGGTGCGGAACGCCAGCGCCAGATCGAACAGCAGGGCCGGTGCCGAGGGATGGAACTCCAGCGCCGCCAGCAAGTGCTTCTGCGCCCCGGCCACGTCGTTGGCCTTGGTCGCGTCCTTGGCCGCGCGCCAACGCACGAACGCCGCCCCCTCGTCGGGCACCGTGGTGTCCACCGAGAGATCGCGTGGCATGGGCGCGCCCGGTGGGCTTTGCGCAATGAGAACGGTTGCAGTGACGGCGCACGCGAAGAGCGCCGGGATGAGCCGGAGGTGTGGCAGCATGCGCGGGAGAGGGGTGCGCATGGTCGGCGGCACGCGCATCCATGGCAACCCCGGTCGTTGCCTTCTGGTCGTCAGGTGGCTCGACGGACTATGGTCCGCCGCATGAGCGACACGGGGATCTTCTTGACGACCACGCCGACGTTCGAGGGACGCGGCATCACTCGCTACTGCGGCATCGTCAACGGCGAGGCGATCCTCGGCGCCAACATCTTCAAGGACCTGCTCGCGGGACTGCGGGACATCGTCGGCGGTCGCTCGGCGACGTACGAACGCGAGCTGGCGAAGACGCGCGCGATTGCCCTGGACCAACTGTGCCAGCGGGCGCGGGAACTCGGCGCCAACGGCGTGGTCGGCGTCGACCTCGACTACCAGACCATCAACGGATCGATGTTGATGGTGTGCGCCAGCGGCACCGCAGTCGTCATCGTGTGAGCGACCGGAGTCCTAGCCGCGCAGGAACGCGCGGTGCCAGACTTCGAAGCCGAGCAGCGTCCACAGCCGGAGTTCTTCGTTGCGACGGCCGCGCATGTGGTCCTGCAGCATCGCTTCGATCGGCGCGCGGTTGAGGTAGCGACTGACGAACGCGTCCTTGCCGAGCAGCAGATCGTGCACGTAGTCCTTCAGCCCGCCGCGGAACCACTCGTCGAGCGGCACGCGGAAGCCGACCTTCTTGCGATCGACGATGTTGGCCGGCAGATGCCGTCGCGCGATCTCCTTGACGATCCACTTGCCGCTCTTGCCCTTCACCTTCATCGACGAGTCGATGCGGAAGGCGAGCTCCACCAGTTCGTGGTCGAGGAACGGCGGCCGGTTCTCGATGCTCGCTGCCATCGACATGCGGTCGCCGCGTTCGAGCAGGTTGTCGGCGAGCCACGTGTGGCAGTCGACGTAGAGCATGCGGCGCAGGTGGTCGCCCTGGCAGCGCTCGTATTGGCCGAGCGATTGGTTTGAGCCGTAGCCGGTGCGCAGTGCCTTGCGTTCGTACCACGTGAACGGGGCAAACCACGTCTGCAGACGTTCGGCCGTGTCGCGACCGGTCAACGCGCGCGCCGCCTGCCGGGCGCGGAACTTCGAGCCGGGCAGAAGTCGTTCCGCGAGGCGCATCATCGGCACCCGCAGGAACGCCGGGACTGCGGCGAACGCGGCGAGCTTGGGCTCGTACGCATACTTCGGATAGCCGGCGAAGATCTCGTCGCTGCCTTCGCCGCTGAGCAGCACCTTCACCGAGGCGCGCGCGAACTGCGCGATGCGGAAGATCGCGACGTCGGCTGGCTCGCTGATCGGGCCATCGCGGTGCCACGACAGGTTGCCCCACAGTTGCTGGAAGTCCTGCGAGGTGACGTTGATCTCGTGGTGCTTCGTTCCGACCGCGTCGCTGACCTGCTTCGCATACGGCAGCTCGTCGTAGCGCGGGTCGTTGAACCCGGCCGCGAACGTCTGCACTTCGCCACCCTGACGCAGCTTCTTCATCAGGGCGACGGTGAGGCTGCTGTCGAGGCCGCCGCTGAGATACGCACCGACCGGAACGTCGGCGACGAGGCGGCCGGCGACGGCGCGTTCGAGCGCGTCGTTCACCGCGGAGATCGCAGCATCGCCGCTGAGCGTCGGTCCCTGCAGTTCGGCCGGCAGGCGCCACCACGTTTCGTGCCGCAGCTTGCCGTCGGCGGCGACGTGCAGGGCCGTTCCCGCGGTCAGCTTCTTCACGCCGCGGAACAGCGTGCCTGGCGGTGGCACCGAACGGTAGGTCAGGTAGCTCTCGACCGCGTCGTCATCGAGCACGGGTGCGCCGAGGGCCGGCAGCAGCGCCTTGATCTCGCTCGCGAACACCAGGAAGCCCGGCCCCTCGGCGTAGTAGAGCGGCAGGATGCCGAGCCGATCGCGCGCCAGCAGCAACGTGCCCGCCCGTTCGTCGAAGTAGCCGAACGCGAACTGGCCGTTGAGGCGATCGAGACCGCGCAGCCCTTCGGTGCGCAGCGTCTCGAGCAGCACCTCGGTGTCGCCGTGCGTGCGCAGCGGCACGCCCGCCGATTGCAGCGCGGCGCGCCGTTCCTGGTAGTTGAAGATCTCACCGTTGAAGGTGATGTGGAACGGGCCGCTCGCCGACGACATCGGCTGCGGCGATCCGGCGAGGTCGATGATCGACAGCCGCGTGTGGCCGAACCCCACGTCGCGCCACACCCGGAAGCCGTCACCGTCGGGCCCGCGGTGGTGCAACTGCTTCGCCATCGCGCGCAGCAGCGCTTCGTCAACGGGTCGGCCGTCGAAGCGGCGGATGCCGACGATGCCACACATGGTTCAGTCGCCTCCGTACGAGGCGGCAGGAACGTGGACGACGGAGATTCGGGCGGGCATCGAAGCCCTCATATCGGTGCCATGCTGGGCGGGAAAGAAGCACTTCCCGGGACTCCTGCAGCCGCTGTTCACCGGCAGCGACGTCTATGGCGCCAAGGAAGTGCGGCGCTGCTGCATCCTGACCGAAGACGACCACGGTCCGGAAGCGACGCTGGACCTGCCGACGTTTTCGGCGACGGCCGAAATGGCGGCGCGGTCGCGCGCGATGGGCGGCTACCACATCCCGATCGACAACGACGTCGGGTTGCGCGTCGGCCGCGACATCGCGAAGTGGAGCTGGCCGAAGTACCAGGCCTACTTCGACGGCACAGCGAGCGTCCGGCCCTGAGCCGGACCGCGGCGCGCGGGCAGCGAATCGAGGAAGCCGAGCATCTCCTGCGTGCGGTCGTCCCACGTCGCATGTCCGAGCACCGTCGAACGGTCACCGGGCGCCTTCTTGCCGCGCACCACGTCGTCGATGCGCGCGAGGAACTCGTCGCCGGTCTTCGCCACGTGCACGAAGTCGCGGTAGTGCTCGACCTCGGGGAACCACGTCGTCACGACCTCCTGGCCGAGCGACAGGTATTCCTTCAACTTGATCGGGTTGCAGCAGCGGATCCAGTCGTTGTCGAGCCACGGCATGATCGACACGTCGAAGTCGGCGCCGAGGTCCGGGATCTCCGCGTACGGCCGGAAACCTAGCCAACGCACGTTCGCATGCCGCGTCAGCCGTTCCATCGGCAGCGTCGCATCGCCGATCAGCACCAGTGTGTAGTCCGGCCGTTCGACCGCGAGCCGTTCGAGCAGGTCGAAGTCGATCACGTAGTCGTCGAGGCCGCCGAAGAAGCCGATCACCGGGCGTTTCAGGCCCTGCGCCACCAGCACCTCGGTGCGTGGACGCGGCGCGAAGTGCTTGTTGTCGACGCCGTGGTCGAGGAAGAACGCGCGGTCGCCGGTCAGTTCGCGTTCACTCGCGAGGAACGCGCGGCTGCTGTAGAGCACGCCGTCGCTCTTCGTCAGCAACTCTCGTTCGAGTCCCGCGATCAGGCCCTGGTCGGCTTCGCCGAACGCCGAGTGCTTGTCGCTGCGGTTGTAGACGAGGCTCGTGCGCGCCATGTCCTTGGCGACGTCCCACGCGGTCGGCACGGTGACGATGATGTGCGGGTCGACCATGCCCATCTTGCGCATGCGGCGTTCGACCTGCGCCCGGATGCTGCGGGCGTTCCACGCGCGGGCCTTCGCGCTGCCGTAGAACGGAAACAGCAACGGCGTCATCACCGTGAAGTCCGGCGTCGCCGGCAACGGTCGCCGCACGTGCCGCAGCATGCTCTTCAGTTTGCGCCAGATCCGGCGGAACGGCAGCGGCGACTTGCCGGGCATCGGCATGCGCATGCCGATCGAGTTGATGAGCAGCACCTTGCGATGCTTGGCGGCGCGCGTCATCAGCTGGAAGTCGCTGTGGGCGCGGTTGTGGTACCACCAGTCCTGGCCACAGAAACAGAGGATGTCGCGGGGGGCTGCCACGTAGGCCGGTCCTATCGGGTGGGTGGGGTCCCCGAGTGCACCGGGGATGGCGTCGGCGTCTCGGCGATCCACCGGCGTACCCGACGGTCCAACAGGAAGGGCAGAACCGGGACGATCGATGCCACCAGCATGACAGCGATTCGCCGCACGGGCCAGCCGCGTTCGAAGCACGCCCGTATCGCCAGCCAGATCACCAGCAGGAAGAGCACTCCGTGTGCCATGCCGATGATCCGCACAGGCATCGGCATGTTCCACCAGTGCTTGAGCGGCACGGCGATGCCGAGCAGGAGCAGATAGGAGACCGCTTCGACCAACGCGAAGACCCGAAGTGCCTGCAGGGACCCAAGCATGTGTGCCGCATCGTGCTGCATCGACGGCGGCCCGGCAACGGTCCGGCCAGGAGCGCCCGGGCATCGGGCAACCTGCTCGATTGCGAACCTGAATCGCGCCGGGTGAGATATGCGCTCTGCAACGCCTATGAAGAAGCTGCCCGCCTCGTCGTTCCTGCTCGTCCTGCTGCTGCTGCTCGGTGGCTGCCTCGAGATCGATGGCCAGGAAATCACCATTCGCTTCGACGCCGAAGCCGACCGCATCGACGTCCACATCGTCTACCGCGGCTTGTTCGCCGAGGGTGGCCAGGGCAGCGATGCCGATCCCCTGGGCAAGGCGGTCCGCAATCTCGCCGAGACGAAGACGAACGGCGAGTTCGTGTTCTGGTGCAACTGGCCGTTGACGGTCGACTTGACCCGCGAGTTTCCGGCGCCGGTCGCGGCGGTGACCGCGCACATCGATGTCGAGAACGGCGGCCTGTTCACCGATCCGCACGGGATGCTGTGTGCGCACCAGTTCGTGCGCATCCGCAACGCGAAGGCGTTCGTGAAGAAGCTGAACACAGCGTTCGAATTGTTCGCGCAGACGCAGCTTGCCAGCGGGACGTCGGGCTTTGGAGGCACCCACATGTGGGACGACGACACCAAGGACCTGGTGCTCGAGTTCATGCGGAGCGGCGAGAAGCTGCTGGTGCTTGAAGGTGGGCGGTTCGAGCTGCGCTTGCCGGTGTCGGCAAAAGACCACGCGTGGGTGAAGAACCAGCTCGAGCGGCGGTTTCTACGCAGCATGCCGGACGAAATCATCGATCGCATCGGCCTCGTCGAGCGTCGCGCCGCCGGCGGTGCGCCGACGGACACCAGCGTGTCCGCCGAAGCCGTCAACGTCGCTGGCGTCGGGCTGCATCGCGCGATCGAGCAGGCGCCGAGCTATCGCTTCTTCTGGGACAACGAGATCACGTTCGTGCGCGAGCTGGAACTCACGCGGCTCGGCTTCGGTGTTCTCGGCAGCAACGAACTGAAGATCACGAAGGCAACCGGCGGTCTCTACCACGACGCGTTCCTGCTGAAGCTGCGCGAGGACAAGGAAGCGATCGAGGACGGCCTGCCGGAGCAAGAAATGGCGCGGCGTTTCGAAGCGTTCGGCAAACGCGATGCGGTTCTGCCGTCGAAACTCGCCGAGATCCGTGCGAAGGGCGGCAAGGGTGCCAAGCCCGAGAAGAACACGAAGGACGAAGTCGGCAAGTAGCGCGTCAGCGCAGCGTCTCGGCGCCGCGGTCGGTGACGAGGCGTTTGAGGGTCGACTTTGCGCGCAGGCGGGCGAGGTCGGTGTCGTCGAGTGGGGCCCAGCCTTGGATCGTGAGATCTTCGACGGCGGGCAATGCGAGCAGCAGATCGATGGCTTCGGTCGGCCTGATCGCCGACGAGTCGATGCCGAATTGGGAGCAGAAGCTCAGGTCGAGCAGGCGCAGGTTCGGAAAGTGGCGTAGCGACTCGAGGGCCTGCTTGCCGAACGTCGCGCACCGCACGATGCGCAGGGAGTGCAGCTGCTGCATCGCCGTGAATGCGGTCTCGGCATCGCCGGCGAAGGCGCCTTCCTGGAAGGTGAGGCTGTGCAGCGGCATGGTTGCCAGCGTGCGCATCAGCCCTCCGCGGATCGGCATGCCGACGAAGGTCAGTTCGCGCAGCTTCGACAACTTCGGCAACGTCGCATCGCTTGCGGGGGTGAGGCCGTCGAGGCGACGCAGCGTCAGCCGTTCGAGCTGCGCCATGGTCGCGAGCGCGGCGAAGCCCCTGTCGGTCAGTGGCGAGAATTGGATGGCAACCGGAGTGCCGGCGCCGAGAAACGACGTCGCCGTCTTCGCGGCCGCCAGTTCGAGCGTGTGCAGCGGCAGCTTGGCCAGCTTCTCCATCGCGTCGTCGCCGAGTCCTTCGGTGACGAGTTCGGTCGTGGCCGGCGGCATGGCGTCGAGCTCGGACCGATTCGTCACCACGAGCGGCTGCTGCTTCTTGGCAAGGAACGCTTCGACGTCCGCCTCGGCGACGTTTGTCTGCAGCGAGCGCAGCTTCGGCAGCGCGCGGCGCAACTGCACGACATGTGCGGCTTCGACGAAGTCGCAATGCCGCAGATCGACCTCCTCGAGCCAGGTTGCCGTCGCCACCGCGTCGATGCTTGCGCCGGTGAGCCCGCGCATCTGCTTGATGTCGAGCACTCGCAGCGAACGCATGCCGACGATGGCGCGCAGGCCGCGATCGGTGATCCCGTAGCACGCGGCGAGCGACAGATGGCGCAGGTTCGGCAGGTGCGCGGCGACCGCGAGGCAGAGGTCGTCGGTGTAGTTGCCGCACAGTTCGAGGCGCTCCAGTTCCTTCGGCATGGCGGCGACCCAGCCGGCCGTTGGCTCCTGGCCGCCGAACGCGTGGAGTTCGCGCAGCGTTCGGCACGCGCCGAGCGACGCCAGCCCCGCGGACGACCAGTGTCCGTTGGAGATGTCGAGCACGCGCAACTTCGGGCAACGAGCCAGCCCTTCGAGTGCCTGATCCACCGGCCCCATGCCGATCCGGTCGGCGAGGCGATCGGCGCGTTCGCGCAGTTGCCGGGCGCCGAACATGTCGAGCTCCGCCGTGCCGGCGCGCCAGTTGATGCCGTCGATCGAGCCGACGTCGAGCACTTCGAGCTCGGGCAGTTCGTGCAGGCGGGCGAGCAAACGCGCATGCAGTTGCTGGCAGCCTTGCAGCGACAGCGACCGCAGTTCCTTGCACTGCAGGATCGCGTCGATGCCCGCTTCTTCGAAGCCGTGGTTGAACGACACGTCGAGGTGGCGCAGCGCCGTCAGCCGCGGCAGCTGCATCAGCACGATGTCGGCAGTGTCCATGCAGCGCAGCGTGAGCCGCTCGAGCCGCGGCAGTCGTTCGAGCCCGGCGAAGGCCTCGGCGACGGCCCGCACGTCGCCGGACCAATCGATCGGTGTCTTCCCGATCCCGGGCGCGGGCAAGAACCCGGCGTGCACCGTGCCGCGCAGTTCGAGCCGCCGAAGTTTGGTGAACCCGGCGATCGTCGCCCAGCATTCCGCCGTGGTGTAGTGGACGTCGCGCGGCGCCGACACCTTCAAGCCGAGCCCGAACGACTCGTTCCATGGCTCGCGCACGACGAGCACTTCCAGATCGCGCAGATGGCGCAGGGCCGCGATCGTGAGGTCGTTGCCGCCAACGACCTCGACGCCGCGCGTCGTCGCTGGCAACGCTTCGGCGTCACCGATCGTCGTCACCGACACCAACGGCATCGACTGCGGATCCTGCGGCCCGGCTACCCGCAGCTGCGGCGACTGCGTCTCGATCGCCAGCGCCACGACGACCGCGATGCCGAGCAAGGCCGCGGCCACGACCCAGGTCTGCGACCAGGCCGAACGTTCGGGCTGCCGCGTGGCCTGCGCGCGCGCCGCCAACTGTTCGCGCACCGCCGCCAGCAAGTCCGGGGCCCGTTCCTCGCCGAGCGTCTCGCCGAGCGCCCAGTCCATCGTCGGATCATCGCGGTCGTCGTCGGGCACGTTCATGGCTGTCGTCTCCGTTCGATGCAGGTTCGCAAGGTTGCGCGCAACCGTTGCAGCAAGGTGCGCACGCCGTGTTCGCCGATGCCGAGTTCGCTCGCCAGCGCGGCGCGGCCAAGGCCGTCGCGGTAGGTCGCGTCGAGCGCGCGCCGCGACCGTTCGGGCAGTTCTTCGAGGCAATGCGTCAATGCCGCGAGCCAGCCGGCGCCGTCGTCAGCGCCAAGGTCGCGCTGCCACGCCAGCTCCGCCGCTGCCGCGTGGCGTTCGGCCCGGCGACGGTCGGCGCGCTGCGTGCGCAACCAAAGATGCTTGCTCGTCTGCCGCAGGAACGCTGCCGCTGCCGCGTCGTCGAACGCATCGACACCCTTCTGCAGCGCGAGCACCAGCGCATCCTGCACGATCGCTTCCGCTTCGAGCCCACGACAGCCGAGCACGCGCAGGAACCGCCAGGTCGCCACCTGATGGCGGCCGACGAACGCGGCGACGGGATCCGTCGCGCGCACTGGCTCGGAAGGTCGGGGTTGGGTCACGGTCGGCACACGTGGGTTTCCCCGCCGAAGGCGCCAGGGTACGCAGCGAACTCAGGAAATCGTGGGCAGCCGATCACGCAGCCGCAGTTGCCCGCACGCCGCTTGTGCGTCGGGCCCCGACGAGTCGCGGATCGTCGCCAGGATGCCGCGCGCCTTCACCGCCCGCACCATCGCGATGATGCGTTCGCGGCTCGGCGCCGAGAACGGCAGCCCATCGACCGGGTTGTAGACGATGAAGTTCACGTAGCAGCGCACGTCGCGCAGCAGCTCGCACAGCTCGTCGACGTCCTGGTCACTGTCGTTGATGCCTGCGAGCAGCGTCCACTCGACCTGGATCGGCGTGCCGACGTCGCGCGCGTAGGCTTCGGCGGCGGCGGCGATCGCCGGCAGCGGGTCTTTGTGCGCGCGCGGCAACAGTTCACGGCGCTTCGCTTCGTTGGCCGAATGCAGCGACCAGGCGAGGCACGGTTTCACTGCGAACGTGCGCATGCGTTCGAGCGGGGAAACGCCGCCGACCGTAGAGAACGTCTGCTTCTTCGGCGAGATCAGCACCTCGTCGCGAATGCGTTGCACGGCGTGCATCACGTTGTCGAGGTTGTGCGACGGCTCGCCCATGCCCATGAACACGATGCGATCGATCGGCATCACGCGGCGCGCGTGCACGATTTGTTCGACGATCTCGTCGCTGGTCAGATGGCGTTCGACGCCGAACAGGCCCGACGCGCAGAAGCGGCAACCGACGGCGCAGCCGACCTGCGTCGAGACGCAGCACGCGCCGATCGTCATCGCCACCGTCTCGACCTTCTTGCCGTCGCTCAGTTCGAGCAGCAGCTTCACGGTGCCGTCCTGCGAACGGGTTTCGTGCGCGACCTTGGTGACGAGCCCGGCGTCGAGCCATTGCTGCAGCACCGCCTGCTCGTTCGGGGCGAGGCGCAGGCCTTGCTTGTCGAAGTCGTACGGCAGCGGCGTGCGCCCGGCCGCGACGAGGCGCCGCGCCAGGATCGCTTTCGCTTCGGGCAGGGCGCCGCGCAGGCCGGACAGGCCCGACGCGATCAGGTTCGTGGCAGCTTCGGACATCGCAGGGGCGGCAGTGTCGCCACGGTGGCGAGGAATGCCACCCCCTCACTTCGCCGGCAGCAACTTCTCCACCGTGATGTCGGCATCGGCGAAGTCCCGGCGTGCTTGCACCAGGCGGCCGTCGGCGTCCAACACAACGGTCGCCCAGCGGGCTCCGTACTTCGCCGCCGTTTGCCCCGTGGTATCGCCGAGCATCGGTAGTGCCATGAGCTCGGCTGGCAGAGCGCGCTTCGGCCAACCCGCCGAGGCGTCCGACGTCTCGAACAGGACGACCGCGAACTCGTTGCGACGCACTTTGGCTGCGCGGGGGTAACTGCCGATAGCACGGGCCGCATGCGCTCGATGTTCTCCAGGTTGTCCTCGTTTGCGTTTCTCTCCGTGCTCGCCGCCTGCGCCGGCGGTCCGTCCACGAACTTCGAGACGTCGGAGTATTCGCCGATGCCGATGGGCGAGACCGCTCGCAACACGACGCCGATCGCGGTCACGCAGGCGATGGAAGAAGAGATCCTGGTCGTGTTCACCGACCGCAACGGCCGCCGCCGCGAAGTTGGCTTCCGCTGCAGCTTCGCCACCGATTCGGCGCACGAACTGCTCGCCATGGCGGCGGCGCGCCACAACCTCGCTGCGGCGCACGAGCAGGCCCGCGCCGTTCTCTGCAATGCCGACCTGGACTCGTTCGGCGGTATTGATGCTTGCCAGGAGCATCTGCGCGCTCGCCTCGACGAAGTGCTGTTCCCGTGCGGCATCGACGGCGTGAAAGCGCGCCTCAGCCGCGTCGAGTGGAGCACCTGGGACGTGCGCTGAACGCGCGCTCGACTCACCAACCCATGGCGCGCCGCAGCGTGGTGATGTGGGCGACGTGGTGCGCCCCGTGCCACGCGTAGAGACCGACCAGATCGTCGAGCGTCATCGAGCCGCGATCGCTGTGCACGCACGTGCGCGCGAACGTCGCTTCCGGCAGCGAACGCAAACAGGTCGCCCAACGATCGTGCAGCGCCTGCACCAGCAGCAGCGAGTTGCCGATCGGGCCGACCGCGTCCACCAGATGCGCCCACGCGTTCTCGTCGTAGGCCTTGATTGGCGGCGGCGTCTTCTCGGTCATCGTCAGCTTGTGGCGCACATAGGCGTTGACGTGGCTGTCGGCGATGTGGTGCACCACCTGCCGCAGCGTCCAGCCTGAGGCCCGGTATGGGGTGTCGAGCTGGGCGTCGACGAGGCCGCGCACGGCGTCGTAGAGCTGGTTGGGCAAGGCGCCGATGGCGCTGATCGCCTGCGCTCGCGTGGCCGCCGTAAGGCGCACGGGCAGTTCGATCTTGCCGATGGGATATCGCGGGTCGGTGGCGGTGGTCATGCGTTCACGCTACTACGACGCCATGCTGCGCGCGCACCTGTTCGACAAGCGCATCGTGACCGATCCGTTGTTCCGCTGGCGCGGCGGCGAAGTGTCGCGCCTCGAAGGTCTGTCCGATGGCGTGTTCGCCCTCGCCGTGACGATGCTGGTGATGCGCCAGGACGTGCCACGCACCTTCCACGGGCTGTGGGCCACGCTGCAGGAATTGCCGGTGTTCGTCGCCTGCTTCGCGCTCGTGATGATGGCGTGGCGCTACCACTTCCTGTTCTTCCGGCGCTACGGACTGCAGGACCTGCCGACGATCGTGCTGAACTCGGGCTACCTGCTGCTCGTGCTGTTCTGCGTCTATCCGCTGAAGTTCCTCGCATCGTTTTTGTGGAGCCTGATTCTGGGGCGCAGCACCAGCCCCATGTTCGCGACGCCGGCGGGAAGTGCCGAGTGGTCGAGCCTCGACCAACGCGCCAGCATGATGGTGTTCTACGGCGCGGCGATCGTCGGCGTGTTTGGACTGCAAGCGCTGATGCTCGCGTGGGCGCTGCACGAACGCGAACGGCTCGAACTCGATCGGGTCGAACGTTTCCTGACGCGGGCGTCGCTGGTCGCGCAGGGCATCACGTGCGCGGTTGCGTTGGCGTCGATCGGCCTCGCGTTGGCGCGGCTCCCCGACGTCGCCGGCATCGTCTATTTCCTGATGGCGCCGCTGCACGCGATCTGGGGCGCGTGGTCGGGTGGTCATGCGCGCAAGCTTGCGCAGGCCGTCGCCGTCGGTGCCGCGTAGCCGGTCACTTGGCCGGCAAGTACTGCGGCGGGATCGGCCCCGCATCCGCTTCCTGCTCCCACAGAATCTGCAGCACCCACCAGCGTCCGTCCTGCTTCACCATCTGGATCGAGTTGATGCCGCGCAGGAAGGGCTTCTCGTCCGCCAGCGCACGCCGCCCTTCGTAGGTCGACCAGGCATGCGCGAAGTCACCGAACGTCTCGACCTTGCGCGCGATCTCCTGCTCGAAGAACCCATCGCGCTCGAGCATCGGCCCGGAACGTTTCACGTAGTCGTCGATGGTGAGCACGCGCGTCTGCATGCCCTTTGGGGTCTTCAGCATCGGCACGAGGCGAGCATCCGGATGGAACAGGGAGCGCATGCGGTTCCAGTCGCGCGCCTGTCCGGCCCCGCCGGAGATCGATGCGTAGAGGGCCAAGACCAGTGCGTCGACGGTCGCTACGTCCGCGGCCGCGGCCACGGGTGCTGGTTCCTTCGCGGCAACTGCAGGCGCGGGCTTGGGATCTTGGATGGCGGCGAATCCACACAGAGCGGTGACGACGGCGAGCAAAGAGTGGGCGTGGCGCATGGCGCCTGTCTACGCGCCGGATTCTGTTGGGGTGAGCAACAATCCTCTTCTCGTCTGCAGTTCCAGACACAGGAACGCGGCATCGGGTCACCGCCGTGGTGTTGGTCGGATGGGAGCGTTCCCACGCGCTCGTAACGGCGACGTCGGCATTGCGCCCTCGGTCGTGCCCTCGCAGCCAGCGCAATGCGCGCGAGCTGGCGAAGGCCTTCTCCCGACCTCTCTGCGACCACTCGCGCACCAACATGATCTCGAAACACCTGCCTTCCCTCACACTCGCGCCGCGCACCGCCGCAACCCGCGCGCTCTCCGTGCCAACCCTCGCGATTGCCGCCGTGTCGTTGTTCGGCACCACGGCATCGACGATTGCACAAGCCTGGACCGCGACTTCGGTGGGGCCGCTGACGCCCATCCAACCGCGCCCGATTTCCGTGCTGATGAACGGCACCACCGCCGGTTCGGACTTCGGCCAATCGGTGAGCCGCCTCGGTGATCTCACTGGCGACAACCGCGCCGAAGTGCTCCTCGGTGCGCCGACGGACGTCGGTCTGTTCGCCAACCAATTCCCCGGGCGCGTTCATGTGCGTGCGGGGCGCACCGGCGCCGCGGTCACCTTGCCGTTCCCTTTCAACCTGATCGGCACCGCGAACGGCGACCAGTTCGGTTGGTCGGTGGCTGGCTTGCCCGACATCGACGCCGATGGCCTGCCCGACATGATCGCCGGCGCGCCCCAGGGCAGCACCGCGGCGCCGAGCCCTGGCTACGCCCGCGTCATCTCCGGCGGCTCGGGCCTGATGATTGCGCTGCCGCCGCAACTGCCGCTCGGCTTCCCGACCGTGCAGGTTGGTGGCTTTGGTTACGACGTTGCCGATGCGGGTGACGTCAACGGCGACAACGTCAACGACTACATCGTCGGCGCTCCGTTCACGACGGTGAACGGCGTGCAGCACGCGGGCCTGGCACAGGTCTACAGCGGTGCGACGGGCGCCAATCTCGTCTGGCAGGGCTCGGGTGGCACGATGCCGGGACTCGTCACTACGCAGTCGCTGTCGTACTTCGGCATCTCGGTTGGATCCGCCGGCGATTGGAACGGCGACGGCTTCGACGATGTCGTCGTCGGTGCCTACAACCCGAATGGGTTTGGTTTCGCGAACGTCGTCAGCGGCGCATGGATCACTTCGCAAACGGGCCCGCAGGTGCTCGCGTTCTTGCAGGGCAACAGCATGGGCGATGGGTTTGGCATCTCGTGCCACGCTGCCGGCGACGTGAACGGCGACGGCCTCGGCGATGTCATCGTCGGCACCTACTTCGGCAACTACTGCGAAGTGTTCGCGGGTTCGGCCACGGTCGCGTTCGATCCGTCGCCGCTCTATTCGATCAGCGTGCCCACGGCTCCTGCCTTCGGCTACGCGGTTTCGGGCGGGCTCGACGCCACCGGCGACGGCGTTCCCGACTTCATCGCGGGCGTCGCGGGGCTGGCTTCGGGCACGGTCCATCGCGTCAATCTCTACTCGGGGGCGACGGGCGCATTCGTCCGGCAATTCCCGGGGCAGGCCGCGGGCTACTTCGGGATCGCGATCGACCTGAGCTTCGACGTCACTAGCAACAGCAGGGCCGAGGTCCTGGTCGGCGAGCCGTTGGGCCTCGTCGGCGGCGTCGTCACCGGCCGCGCGCACAACTTCATCAACTGAAGAACGCCGCCGGCGTCACGTCGCCGGCTTGTCGACGACCACGAGCGCAGCGCCTTGGTCGACGATCGCGCCCTTCGTCGCCGACACCGAACGCACGGTGCCGGCGATGCCGGCGGTGAGCTTGTGCTCCATCTTCATCGCCGACACGACGACGAGAGTCTGGTCGGCGGTGACGACGTCGCCCGGCTTGCACGACACTTCGAGCACCGTGCCGGTCATCGGCGCGCGCACGGTGCCGTCGGCGCCGCCGCCACTGCCGCCGCGTTTGCTCGCCGGCGCTTCCAGCGTGTGGGTGTGGCCGTCGACGCGGACCATGAACGCCTTCGCCGCCGGGGCGCCGTAGGCGACGCAAGCGCGCGCCGCATCGTCGCCGACCTGCTGCAGCCGCAGCCCGCCGTCGCTGCGTTCCTTGGCGAAGAACTCGTGCACGGCATCGCCGACGCGCACGCGCCAGCGATCCCCTTCGACGTGTTCGGCGGTGACAGCGACGGTCTTGCCGTCGCGAACGAACTCGCGGGTGATCTTCATCGCGTGGCCTCGAACAAACGGAACCCGGACAACGTGCTCCACGCAGCGGTCGATCCGCCGGCCGCGCTCGCGCCGCCATTGCCGGCAGCCGCGCCGGTGCCGTTGCTTCCCTTCGCCAACGCCTGGCACAACACCGCTGCCGCGAGCACGCGGTCGTCGGGCGGTGCCTTGCTGCCCGCGGCGAGTTCGGGGCGGTGCTTCAACATGTCGGTCGAAATCGCGGCGGTGCGGAACGCGTTGTCGTCGACGACGCGGCGCAGGAAGTCGACGTTGGTCGGGATGCCGAGGTAGACCATTTCGCGCAGCGCCTGGCTCAGCCGCGCGCACGCGGTGGCGCGGTCGGGGCCCCACACGACGAGCTTCGCCAGCATCGAGTCGTAGAACGGCGGCACTTCCCAACCCGAATAGACGCCGCTGTCGACGCGCACGCCGGGGCCTTCCGCTTCCTTGACCAGGCGCAGCAAGCCGGCCGCTGGGATGTAGCCGGTCTCCGGCGACTCGGCGCAGATGCGCGCTTCGATCGCGTGGCCACGCGGTCGCAGGTCGCGGCCCGCGAGCAGTTGTTCGAGGCGGCCGCCGGCGGCGATGTGCACTTGCAGATGCACGAGATCGACGCCGGTCACCAGTTCGGTCACCGGATGTTCGACCTGCAAGCGCGTGTTGACTTCGAGGAAGTAGAAGTTGCCCTTCGGGTCGAGCAGGAACTCGGCGGTGCCGGCGTTGTCGTAGCCGACGCGTTTCGCCAGCGCGATCGCGGCGTCGCCCATGCGTTGCCGCAGCGCTGCATCGACGACGGCCGACGGCGCTTCTTCGAGCACCTTCTGGTGGCGGCGTTGCACCGAACACTCGCGCTCGTGCAGCGACACCACGTGGCCGTGCTTGTCACCGAGCAATTGGATCTCGATGTGCCGCGCCGGGAACACCGCGCGTTCGAGGATCATGCGGTCGTCGCCGAACGACGCCTTCGCCTCGCGCCGGCCGGCGGCGAGCGCTTCGGCGAGGTCCTGTTCGCGCTCGACCATGCGCATGCCGCGACCGCCACCGCCGGCACTCGCCTTCACCATCACCGGCATGCCGATCTTCTTGCCGAACTCGATCAGCGAAGCGTCGCCATGGTCTTGCTCGGTGCCGGGAATGACGGGAACGCCCGCCGCGATCGCTTCCTCGCGGGCCGCCTTCTTGCCGCCGAGGCGATCCATCGCTTCGGGTTTGGGGCCAATGAACACGAGGCCGGCGTCGCGCACGGCGCGCGCGAACCCGGCGTTCTCGCTGAGGAAGCCATAGCCGGGGTGGATCGCTTCGGCGCCGGTGCGCTTGGCGGCGGCGAGGATCTTGCCGATGTCGAGATAGCTCTCGGCGCTGGTGTTGCCGCCGAGCGGGACGGCATGGTCGGCGCCGAGCACGTGGGCGCAGCGAGCATCGACGTCGCTGTGCACGGCGACCGACTCGATGCCGAGTTCGCGCAGGCCGCGGCTGATGCGCAGTGCGATCTCGCCGCGGGTGGCGATCAGCACGCGACGGAAGGGAGGGTTCGTGGCCATGGGCTGGCGGCGCACAGTAGCGCGCGCCTGCGGTGCATCCAGTTGCCACGTGGCCTTGGCCGATTTATCCTTCTGATAAGGACAGAAGACTCACTGATTATCCTTTTCAGAAGGACAAATGGCCACCACCGAAGATGCCCTGGGCAACCGCTTGCGCGAGTTCGTGCGCGACTCGGTGGCGCCCCCACCCCTCGAAATCACGCGGCGCCGCGTGCGCGAACCGTGGTATCTGCCAGCCAAGGCCAGCGCAGTGATCGGCATGCGACGGGCCGGCAAGACGACCTTCCTGCACCAGATCCGGGCGGATCGGCTGGCGACCGGCGTCGATCTGAGTCGCCTGCCCTACTGGAACTTCGAAGACCAACGCCTGTTCGGGCTCTCCGCCGAGCAACTGCCGCTGTTGCTCGCGGAGTACTACCGACAGAACCCCGACCTGCGCCAAAAGACGACGGTCACGCTCTGCCTCGACGAATTGCAGTTGGTTCCCGGGTGGGAGCGATTCGTTCGCCGCCTGCTGGACACGGAAAAAGTCGAGGTCTACGTCAGCGGGTCGTCAGCAGCGATGCTCAGTCGCGAAGTCGCCACATCCATGCGCGGCCGGGGCTGGGAAGTGGTTGTGCACCCCTTCGGATTCGCCGAGGTACTGCAGCACGCGGGCAAGGAAGCGCCGGAGGCGGGAGCTGCCCTTGGCGCACGGAAACGCAGCATGCTCGAACGCGACTTGCTCGACTACCTCGCCGTTGGGGGGTTCCCGGAGGTGCAACGCCTCGCTCCTGCCGTCAGGCACCGAGTTCTACGCGACTACGTCGACGTTGTCGTGCTACGCGACGTTCTCGAGCGTCACCAGCTTTCGAGTGTCGTCGCCCTGCGCTGGATGGTGCATCACCTGCTCGGCAACGCTGGTTCGCCGTTCAGCGTGCAGAAGTTCTTCGACTCACTGAAGTCGCAAGGCTTGTCAGTGGCCAAAGACACCGTGCACGACCTGCTTGCTCACCTCACCGACTGCTTCCTGGTGCGCACCGTGTGGATCGAGACCGACTCCGAGCGGCGACGCATGGTCCATCCGCGCAAGGTCTACCCGGTCGATTCCGGACTGATCCCCGTGTTCGAACGTTCGGGCAAGGCCAACATTGGACACGCCCTGGAGACAGCGGTGTTGGTCGAACTCGAACGACGTGGCGCGACCGTCACCTTCGTCCGCACCGAGGATGGATACGAAGTCGACTTCCTCGCCCGCCTGCCGGACGGCCGCGTCGAGCTCGTCCAGGTCGCTGCCGAGGCGAACGCTCCGGCGACCGCAGAACGGGAACTGCGGTCCTTGCTGGCCGCCAAGGCGACCATGCCCGAAGCGAAGGCTCGACTTGTCACTCTGACGAGCGACGGGTTTCCGTCGAGCTTGCCCCGCGGTGTCACCGCGCACGCGGCTTCGGATTGGTTGCTGGACACCGACTGACCCCTGATCCCGAATCGCCCGCGAGCCGACTGAGAGTCTGCGTTTCCACGGCGGGAAGGTAGCCGATGGCGCGCGCGCGCCGGATGCTGTCGGCGATGACCGCACCAGATCCGACCAGCCCGCCCGAACCCGAGATCGAACTGCTCGGCCGGATCGCGCGCCGCGTGCTGTGGTGCTTGCGCCGGGTGCTGTGGCTCGCCGGCGCCACAGCGATTGGGTTTGGTGTGCGCAGCGTGGTGATCGGGGAACCCCTGTTCGTGTGGTTCGTGTGGTTCGCCGGTGGCCTGCCGGTGCTCGTGCCGGTGGACTGGATGCTCGGACGCGGTCGCTTCGTCGTGTTGACGGTGGGTGTGGTCCTGTGGTTCCTCCCCAGCTTGCTGGCTGGCGACCAGGACCACGGCTGGGTGCTGCGGGTGTTCGCGAGCCTGGTCGCGGCCGCAACGTTGTTCGTGTGGCGGACCCTGTGGCGCCTGACGCTGCCAGCGGCCGGGACCGATCGCCCGATTGCGCCGTGAAGCTGCATGCGCGGCCCGGCCGGGGCATACTCGCCGGATGCGCACGTTGTTCCGCAGTCTCTCGCTGCTCGCGATCGCGAGCGTCACCGTGGCCGCGTTCACTTGGCAAGGCACGCCGTTGCCGAAGGCGTTCGTCGATGGCGCCGGCTGGCAGCCGCTGACCCTCGCTGACTTCGTCGTGGTGAACGGCGATGCGACCACCTGGACCGAACGCGATGGCGTCATCGTCGGCACCGGGCGCCCGGTCGGCGGCGCGCGCAGCAAGAAGGTCTACACCAACTTCGAGATGGTGCTGGAGTGGCGGCACCACGACCACGCCGGCAACTCGGGCCTGTTCCTGTGGTGCCCCGAAGCGGCGTTCACCGACCTCAAGCCCGGCCAGTTGCCGCGCAGTGGCATCGAAGTGCAGGTGCTCGACATCGGCCTCGAAATCGACTGGAAGAAGGACAAGCAGAAGCGCAGCGATTGGTTCACCAGCCATGGCGACGTGTTCCCGGTCGGTGCTTCGACGATGACCGCGTTCACGCCGACGATCGACTACACCGAGAACGGCGAGACGTGGACGGTCGGCAATGCGAAGAGCAGCCGCTGCTTCCCGACGAAGCGCATCACCAGGCCCAAAGGCGAGTGGAACCACTACTACGTGCGCGCCGTCAACGGCGAAGTGCGGCTGTGGGTGAACGGCGAAGAGGTCAGCGGCGGCACGAAGTGCTCGCCGGCGACCGGCTATCTGGCACTCGAGGCCGAAGGCGCGCCGATCGACTTCCGCAACCTGCGCCTGCGAGAACTGCCGTGAAGCTCACGCCGCAGCCGAAGATCTGGCACAACGGGCAGCTCGTCGATTGGGAAAAGGCGACGGTGCACGTGCTGTCGCACGCGTTGCACTACGCGTCGAGCGTGTTCGAGGGCATTCGCGCCTACGCGACGCCGAAGGGGGCCGCGGTGTTCTGCCTGGTCGAGCACGTCGAGCGGCTGTTCCAGTCGTGCCGCATCGTGCGGTTGCCGCTGCCGTTCACGCAGTCGCAGATCGCCGACGCGATCCGCGCGACGATCCGCGCCAACGGCCAGCAGGCGTGCTACATCCGCCCGCTGGTCTATCGTGGCTACGGCGCGCTCGGCGTGTGGCCGGACGACAACCCCGTCGACATCGCGATCGCGTCCTTCCCGTGGATCCGGCCCAACGAAGAGCAGTTGCTGGCGAACGGGCTCGCGGTCGGCGTGTCGAGTTGGCGGCGCATGGCTCCCGACACGTTGCCGGCGATGGCGAAGTGCGCCGGCAACTACGTCAACAGCGCGCTCGCGGTCGGTGAAGCCAAGGACCGCGGTTTCCAGGAGGCGGTCGTGCTCGACGTCGACGGCTACGTCAGTGAGGGCAGCGGCCAGAACATCTTCCTCGTGCACAAGGGAGTCGTGTCGACGCCGCCGATCGGCAGTTCGATCCTCGGCGGCATCACGCGCGCGTGCGTGATCCAGCTGTGCCGCGACCTCGCGGTGCCGATCGTCGAGCAGCGTTTGCCGCGCGAGATGCTCTACACCGCCGACGAAGCGTTCTTCACCGGCACCGTCGCCGAAGGGATGCCGATCCGCTCCGTCGATGGGCTCGCGGTGGGTTCGGGTGCGCGCGGTGCGATCACGCAGCGGCTGCAGGAACGCTTCTTCGCGGTGGCGCGCGGTCGCGCCGAAGATCGGCACAGCTGGCTCACGCCGGTCGGCTGAGCGCCGCGCTGTCGGGTCGCGCCGCCGAGTCACAAGCCGATGGTGACTTGCAGGATCGTGCTCGTAGTCACGAACGGGAACAGCGGGCATGGGCCGGTGGCGCCGAACACGGGCGCCCACTGTGCCTGGATCGAAGCGCCGAGGAATTGCGCGTCCGTTGGAATCGGGAACGAACGCGACGCACTGCCGCCGACCAGCGGATGCGTTTCCAGTACGAGCCCGGGCAACAGCGAGCACGTTCCACACGGCACGGCCGCGGTCGGCAGCGCGAGGCTCAGCAGCGCCAGCGGTGCCGTCGGGTCCCCGTTCTGCATCTGGAAGCTGAATGCCGCATTGCCGAGCGCGCACGGACCGTTGGCCGAGCAGATGCCACCGAAGCCGCAGGATTGCGCGATGGTCGTCACGGCGCCACCCTGTCCGAGCGGCTCGAACCACTGGCCGACCACATCGCGATCGAACGGCGGCGCACCCTGCCCTTCCTCGAACACCACGAGCACCGCGTCGTCGTTGTTGGCCACCGTGTTGCGCGCCGCGAGTCGAGGCACGCCCTGGCGCGTGTAGCCACCCGGCCGGGTCGGGCCGACCAGCGACGTCGGTGTTCCCACTTGGGTGGCGTCGGGCGTCAGCACCGCGACGTGCGCGGACGTGTCGAACAGATCGGTGGCAACCTGGTAGGAAGCGACGTAGTGATCATCGGCCAGCACGATGTCGCCATTCGTCACCGTGGTGGCGCCGAGGCCGGTGGCGAGGGTCGTCTGCGGGCCATTCATCATCGGCAGTGGGGTTGGCGTCGATACCACCGTGCACTTCTGCACGCGTATGGCGTCGTTCTGCACCCAACTGACGAGGAACTCACTGCCGTTGCCGTCGACGGCGGGCTGCGTTTTCGCCAGCGTCCCGAGCGTCAATTGCACGGCGGAGTTGACGGGAGCTCCGCTGTTGCCGAGCAGTCGGCCACCGAGGTCGTCGGCCGACGTCGCACTTCCCGTCCAAACCACGAGGTAGTGCGGTGCGGTGGCGACGAACGAACGGCTGATCGCCACCTCCGGCGCCGGGGATTGCGATGTGCCGAGGGAGAAGGCAGCTCCGATCAAGCCGAGGCCGCTGCCGGAATGCTGCACCATCTGCGAGGTCACGATGTTGGTCGAGGTGATGAAGGCGATGGGGAGCGCCGTAGACGCTGCCGGCGCACGACTGATGGCGTGGCTGCGCACGTTCGTCGACAGCTGCAGCGACGACGTGAAGGCGCCGCCGTTCACCGGCACGCCACGCACGATCAATGGCGCTTGGGTGCCGAACAGCGACACGCGACGCCAAGCGACCACGAAGACGCCCTGCGATGGAATTGCGCCGATCGCGGCTTCGGCGACATCCGAGCCGGCAGTGTTGTCGAGCAAGGCGGGCGCGCCGACGCCGAAGCCGTTGTCGACCAGTTGCGCCACCAGGTGGCCCTCGCCGATGGCGACTACGCGCCGCCACACCACGAGCCAACGGTCGGGTGCATCGAAGGCACAGGCGACCGGCTGCCCGTCATCAGCCGTTGTGTTCAGCAAGCCCGAAGGGCCGATCAGCGGATCGAACGTCAGCGGGTACGCCGCGGCATCGACGAAGGCCGCCGGCAACTTCAGTTCGAGCACGTTGCCTTGCAGCGTGATGTTGCCGGGCACGCGCGCGCCGCGCGCATCGACGCCGACCAGAGCGCCGTAGTGCACGCCGCGACCATGTTCATGGAACGCGATGCCGCCGCTGGCATCGGCCACCCCGGAGACAACGCTGTCGACGGCGAGCCGCACCAGGAGGTCGCCTTCACCCGCCGGTCGCTGCGCGAAGGTGAACGTCTGCTCGACGCCGTCGGCGCGCAGCTCGTAGCGTTCGAGCACGTTCCCGTGGTCGTAGTGCACGGTGTTCGCAGCGTGGTGCCGTCGTGCCGCCGACATTGCGATCGGCTGCCCGCTGCGCCGCGCATCGAGGAAGCGCAAGCCGAGCGGCAGTGGCCGCGGCGCGCCGTTGCCGAGCACGGGCGTGAAGACGACGCCGTCGGTGGAGGCGCGCAGCAGGTACTGCGGCCCGATCCCCGTGACGTCGTCGCCATCGATGCTCGTGCCGAACGCGCGATCGATGATGGCGCCCAGGTTTGGTGCCGAAGGAGCCTGCGCCGAAGCCACCGCGGCGCCCAGAGCCGAGAACAGAAAGGAATGGAGGAGGTTCATTGGAACACGCGGGGTCACTGGAACTGGATCTGCAAGGCGTTGCTGATGTCGACCACACCGAGGCAGCCCGGGCCCGGCACCGCCATTTGGACGAACAGCGTGACATTGGCGGGCACTCCAGGCGGCAACGGGATCTGCAGCCGCACGTCGCCGACAGCGCTGGTGTTGCCGACGGCGAGGAGGAAGCCGCCGAACAGGTCCGGCACGAGCGTTCCGCCTCCGCACGCGTAGTCGATGCGAGTCGAAGCAGCCAACGCGAACGCAGGCACGCCCGCTGGAGCGCCATGCATCTCGATGCCGAAGTCGGCGCGCCCGGCGCGCACACACTTCGCCACGGTGTGCGCGCCCACGGTGCCAGCGCCGGCGATCGTCACGGTGCCGTCGGAACTGCTGAAACGCTGCAGTGACACGTTGCCCACGCTCGCGGCTATTGGCACGTACGTGATCGAGCCGAGCCCGTCGTCAAGCGCGGTCACGGCGACGCTGGCATCGTTGCCGCCGGCATCGGCAAGCAGCTCGCCTTCGCAGTTGGCGCAGTTGAGCGGATCGATCGACAGGAGCACCACGTCGTGGTTGACTCCGCTGCCGCGCGAGAACGCAAGCCAAGCCGAGTCCCCGGCCCAAGCGATGTCGATCTGGCCAACCGATGTGCCGAGGGGCACCAGCGAACGCGGCGTCGTCAGCACGGCGGCGCCGTGGTGGTGCACGCCAACGCACGCAGCACCAGCCCCGGTCAGTGTGTTGTTGGTGCGGTAGGCGACGGTCCAATCGGCACCATCGCCGGCGACGACCGGACTCAGCGCGCTGGTGGCGCCACCCGCGATTGCGAACGTCGCGGCCGCGAGGCTCGGCGCGACACTGCTGTCGAGTTTTGCGCCACGAACCGAGGTCGCGCCGGTGATGCTGCTCTCGCTTTGGTAGACGAGCAGGAGCTCGGTGCTGGCACTGGTGCTGGGCAAGGACGGAGCGCCGAGCTGCGTCAAGGTGCCGGCGTCCGTGAGGATCGTCGCGCTGACGCTGGCGGCCGGAGCTGCGGCCGCCGTATCGACGAGGCAGCCGCGGATCTGGTCATTGGTGCTGTCGAGCCACGCCACGCACACGTTCGTGGCGCCGCCGCGTTCGCCGCCGGACACCGTGGCCTGGCCTTCGGTGTTCGCCGTCGCCGCCAGCAGCAGCGAACCCGACGTTCCGTTCGGGACCAGCTGGCGTCCGCCGACGTTGCCACTTTCGTTCCAGACCACGAACCACTTGCCGCTTGCCGGGACGGCGGCAATCCTCGGGCTGTCACCGGAGACGGTGGTCGATTCCGCGACGACTGTTGAAGTCAAGACGCCGGCGTCGTTGACATAGCTGACGTAGATGTCGGTGTTGGCGCCGGAAATCTGCCTTCGGTACGTGATCGCAGTCATTCCCACCGGCGCACCGAGTCGAGCTGCATCGACTTGTCGTTCGTCGTTTGCATGCGCCGAAACGACCACGATGGGCGCGAGCAGCGGGTCGACGACCAGCGGCAGCGCCGCGCGGTCGACGAAGGCGCGCGGCAGCACGAACTCGATCCCGCCATCGACTTGGCGCAGAGTGCCCCGGCAGGTGGCGCCGCGCGCATCGATGCCGAGCACCGGTTCGATATGCACTCCACCGATCCCTGGCAGAGTGAAGTCGATACCACCATCGGCAGTAGGCGTCGGCCGCAGTTCCGTTGTCAACTCGGCGCGCACGACGAGGTCGCCATCGCCCGCCGGAAGCGTCGCGAACACGAAGCTCTGCTTCAGTCCTTCGCTGCGTACTTCGAGGCGTTCGACGAACTCGGGGCGAACGTAGTGGATGCTCAGATCGTGGCGGTCGCGGCGTGCGTTGCCGACCGGCGCCAACCCGCCGCGGCCGAGATGCGTCGCCCGCAGGGTCAGCGGCAGGTCGTGCGGGGCCATCGCGCCGAGCACGGGCTTGAACTCGAAGCGATCACCGTAGAAGCGAGCCTGATAGTTGGCGCCAAGGCCAAGCGGCACTCCGGCGTCGTCGTCGTGCAGTCCGACCACGTTGGCGTCGAAGTGAGGTGCAGCGATGGCGCTCGGCGCTTGCGCCAGCAGCGGCATTGGCCACGCGATGAGGAACAAGAACGACAGGGTCCGGGTGCGCATGGGAGTTTCATGCGCCAAGGGCCGGTCGCCCGCTGTTCCTTATGTGGCGGCGCGGATCACTTGGTGGGCTGCTTCGCGGCCGGCTTCGTCTTCGCTTTCGCCGGCGCCTGCGCGCTGGCCTTCGGCTTGGTGGCAGCCTTGGCTTTGGTCTGCGACTTGCTGGCGGCGGAGCCGTCGCGCAGCCGGACATACGTATCGACGTAGCTCTTCAGCGTCACCTTCTTCAGCAGCGCGGCGATCACATCGAGCGCCAGGTCATCCGCCTTCTTGAAGCGGATGCAGGCCTTGCCCATGTCGAGCTTCTTGCCCGTCTTCTTCCACTCGGCAGTGAACCACTGCAGCAGCGGAATGTTCATGTAGAGCGCCATCAGGTGCAGCGAGAACGCGTTCTTCTGCGCCGCGAGGCCTCCGAACGGCAACGGCTGCTTCGAGTCGCAGTGGTAGCCGTCCGGGAACAGGCTGTGCGGGATGCAGTAGCCGATCATTCCGTACTGGATGGTCTCGGCGAACCCCTTGTCGAGGTTGCGCAGCATCACCTTGCGCACGGGTTCGATTTCGACGCGACGGTCGAGTGGCAGCGAGTCGAGATATTCGACGACGGTCTTGGCCTTCGATTGCACCATGCGCGGGAGGCTATCGGTTCAGGGGGCGACCGCGAAGCCTGGCACGCGGCCGCACAACGATGCGAGGCGTTGGCGGGTTTCGACGCGATGGCCGTCGGGGGCTTCGATCACGAAGCGATGCAGCTTCTGCAGGCCGAACGGGGCACGGGTCCCGGTCCAGCGGCGAACTTCGGCAGCGGCGATGGCGAGAAGTTCGGGCTCGGGCACCGACGCTGGTGCGTCGGCGATCTCGGCGCGCACCAGAAACCGCCCGGCCATGGCGCGGCCGGGGAACACTTCGCTGCAGAAGATCAGTTCGGTCAACGGCGACTCGATCCCATCGTCCGGCACGATTCCGTAGCCGGCCAGATCTGGCCAGTCGGGTCGCGCGCCGCCGAAGAACGCGAAGGCGCGCTCGGACTCGGTGATGCGCGCGGCGACGTCGCCGAGGGCGGGGTCGAAGCGGGCGAGCAGGCGGGCGGCGGTGCGGTCCGGTAGCGCCACGGTCAGTTGCGTTGCCGCCACCGTGGTCTCGACCTGACCATCGAGCGTGACCACAAACCCGGTGCCGTCGTGGTCGAGTCGCGTGGCCGCGCGGCCGAGCCGCAGCGCATTCCCCAGTTCGCGCCGGCAGGCTTGCGGCAGCTCTTCGATGCCGGAGCGGAACGAAAGAGGCTCCGGCGTCACGGCAAGGGGTCGGTTGCCGGTGGCGGTGCGCAGGAGACCCGAACGGGCGGCCGGCAGGGCGGCGATCGGCTGGGGCGGTGTGGTCAGTAGGCCGAGGATCGGGGCCAGTTCCTCGCGGGTGAACGCGAACGGGCCGAGTTCGCACGCAAAGCCGTTGGTGCGCTGCGTGCGCAGGCTGCCCCCGGGGGCCGGGGCGGCGTCGACGACCAGGAGCTGGCCGGTCGGATGGAGGCGGCGCCAATGCACCGCGGCGTGCAGGCCGCGCATTCCGGCGCCGAGCACGATGTGGTCGAACTGCTCGCAGGTCATCGCCGGGATCGACCGTACAGCAAACGAGGCGGGATGACCCGCCTCGTTCACGCGATCAGCTCGGCTGATCGACTTGAGCCCGCGCCGCAGCGCGGTCTCGATCAAAACTCCAGCTGGAAGCCGATGCGCAGCAGGTGGTTGGTGGTGTCGGCGCCGCCGGTCGGCTCCAGGTCCTGCATGGTCCACTCGATCTGCGTCTTGCAGGCGTGGCCGTGGTAGAAGGCGTTGACCACGACGCTGATCTCGGTGGCGTCGCCCAGCGTGGCGCCGATGCCCTGCGCACCGGTCAGGTAGTCGACGCCCGAGCCAACGGCGCCTTCATCGGTTTCGATCATGTTGTAGCGCAGGCCGAGACCCCACTGGATCGCGCTGTCGCCGCTCTTCTCGAGCAGGTAGCCGACGCTGACGGCGAAGCCGGTCGGCTCCTCCTCGTCCGTCGTCGTGCCCTGCAGGTCGTCGGTGCGCATGAAGTACTCACCGAGGATGTTGACCCGGTTCACCGTCCATGCGGTGTTCAGGTTGATCGAGGTGCTCTCGACGTCGTTGCCCGTGGCGGTGTCCTTGCCGTTGCCGAGTGCGATGCCGACGCCGACGGTGCCCTTCAGGTCGTTGTTGTCGGTGCGCCAGTCGCCCTGACGCTGCGATTCGGCAGTCTGCTTGCCGCCGTGGAAGTCGCCCATCGGATCGATGTTGGCGGACAGCACGTAGCTCAGCTCGTTGTCCGAGTTGGCCGTTTCCTCACCGCGGTCCGTGTAGCCAGCGCCCAAGCCGGCGGCGACGTCGGTGTTCATCGCGCCGAGCGCGAAGCGGACCGGACGGTCCTTCATCATCATGCCGCCGGTGATCCAGGCGCCGCGCGAGTAGGAGTCCGCGAAGGCGCGCGAGGCCGAGGAGCGCTCGACGAACCACAGGCCACCCGAGGAGCCGGTGGCTTCGTAGCCGAACAGGGTCTTGCCCTGGCCGGCGCGCAGGCCGACGGCCGAGTCCTCGGACTTGCTGAAGTTCCAGGTCGCGTGGCCTTCCTTGATGTTGCCGTCACCCGCCGCACCGGAATCGACTGCGTCGAACTGGAGGCGGTAGGTGATCTCCTTCGAGAACACGTGACCGCTCAGGGTCGTCCGCGCGCGACGGATGTTGAAGGTGCTGGTGTCGGCGGCGTTCTCCATGTTGGCGAACGTCCAGTGCACCTGCAGGCGGTTCGACCACTTCAGGCCGAAGGCGTCACCGCCGTCGTAGGAAAGGCCCGAACCGGGCTTGGCGCTCCACCCACCAGCGGCGGGCTTGTCGCCTTGGGCGAGGAGAAGGGACGACGAGACAGCGAAGGCCAGGAGGCCGGTTGCGATCGACTTGCTCATGCTAGTTGGTGAACTCCTCCCTTTCGGGATGCCGTAGAGGGCAGTCCTGCCACGCGACGACGTTTGTCGTGGTGTGCGTCGCGCTTGGAACCGCCCAAGTTGGGGGTCAGAGTAGGCAAGTCGGCTAGTTGTCGTCAAAGAAGATTCCACAGCGAAGCCTCGATGGCACCGAACCTTCGTTAGGGTCGCCGCTGGCAAAGCCAGATCGATCGGCCGCTGCGCGCGAATCGCGGATTGTGGAGAAACCTGGGGATAACTGCGGAATTCGACGTCGCCGCGATTTTCGACACTTCGCGATCCCTGCGAACTTGGAAAGGTCGCTGCCATCGGTGGATCGCGTAGATTTTTTGCGTTGCGGCGCCAACTTTCTGTTCGCCGCAGCCGATCTTCGGCTAGTCGTCTCGCCACGACGCCCGCGTTTCGCTCGCCCCATGACCGCCTCCCAACTTCGCACGACGTGCAACCGTGATTGCCCCGACGCCTGCGGCATCGCCGCTACGGTGGAAGGAGGCGTAGTGACGCAACTCCGCGGCGATCCAGAACATCCGGTCACGCGCGGGTTCTTGTGCCTGCGCACGAGCCACTTCCCGGAGCTGGCGGCTTCGCCACTGCGGCTCACCCAGCCGCTGGTTCGTCGCGACGGTCGGTTGCAGCCCGCAAGCTGGGACGAAGCGTTCGAGATCATCGCCGCGAAGCTGACGCAAGTGCGTTCGGAATCAGGGCCTGCAGCGATCTTCCACTACCGATCCGGCGGCTCGCTCGGGATCCTGAAGCACCTGACCGATCTGTTCTTCGACCAGTTCGGGCCGTGCACCGGCAAGGTCGGTGACATCTGTTCGGGCGCTGGCGAAGCGGCGCAACTGCACGATCTCGGCACCAGCGACAGCAACGACCTGTTCGACCTGTGCAACAGCAACCACATCGTGCTGTGGGGCAAGAACCCGGCGGTCAGCAACATCCACCTGGTGCCGATCCTCAAGGAAGCCAAGGCGCGCGGCGCTCGGCTGACCCTGATCGATCCGATCCGCCACAAGTCGAGTGGCCTTGTCGACCGCGTGCTCGCGCCAGCGCCGGGGCGCGACTTCGAGTTGGCGATGGCGATCGCCCGCCGCCTGTTCGACACCGGTCGCGTGGCCGCCGATGTGGCCACGTTCTGTGACCACCTGCCGGCGTTCCGCGCGGTCGTCGAGGCGCGAACGGCCGCCGCCTGGGCCGCCGCCGCCGATGTCGCGCTGGCCGAAGTCGATGCGCTCGCCGATGCGTTGGCCGAGGGACCGACCGCGATCCTGGTTGGGTGGGGCATGCAACGGCGCCAGCGCGGCGGCGCCATCGTGCGCGCCCTCAATGCGCTGGCGGCGATCTCCGGCAACCTGTTCCGCTCCGGCGGCGGCGTGTCCTTCTACTTCCGGCGGCGGAAGGCCTTCCGCGCGTTCGGTCCGATCGTGCAGCATCCGCGCGTGGTGCGCGAACCGCTGCTGGCGCAGGACCTGCTGGCGGCGCAGAACCCCAAGATCCGCGTGCTCTGGGTCACCGCCGGCAACCCGGTGGCGATGCTGCCCGACTCGGCGAACGTGGCGAAGGCGATCGACGCGACCGAATTCGTCGTGGTCGCCGACTGCTTCCTCACCGACACCGCGCAGCGAGCGCACGTCGTCCTGCCGGTGCCGACCCTGCTCGAGGACAGCGACCTGCTCGGTGCGTATGGCCATCACTGGATCGGCGAGTCGCGTCCGGTGGTGCCGATGCCGCCCGGCGTCCGGCACGAAGTGCAGATCTTCCAGGAATTGGCGCGCCGGGTTGGCCTCCACGGGTTCCCGCAGGATCCGATCGACACGCTGAAGCGACAGGCCCTCGGCGACGTCGCCGGCCAGGGGGCCAGCCTCGAATCGCTGCGCAAGCATGGCTCGGTTCGCAGCCCGGTCGCGGAGCCGCTGCTGTTCCCCGGTCGGCGGGTGTTCACGGGGAATGGCCGCGTCCAGCTGTTGGCCGAAGTGCCGCCGGAGCCCGTCGTCGAAGTGCCGCCCGAGGCGCCGCGAGCGTCGGCGCCGCTGTGGCTGTTCTCCAACTCCACCGAGAAGAGCCAGGCATCGCAGTGGGTGGGTGCTGGGCTTGGCGCCCGCATCTGGTGCGCGATCCATCCCGACGTCGTGCCCGGCCTCGCGAACGGGGCCAAGGTGCGCATCCAGTCGGTGCTCGGTTCGATCGCGGCCGAAGTGCGCCTCGATGCGACGCAGCGCAAGGACGTGGTGGTGGTCCCGAAGGGCGGCCACTTCTCCCGCGGCCAGAGCGCGAACGCGCTGATTCCTGCCCGCGCGACGGATCTCGGTCTCGGCGCTGCCTACCTCGACTGCCTGGTGCGTATCGTGCCGGAATGAGGCGCATCACTGGCACCCACGTCTACTCGTACGTGAAGTGCCAGCACCTCGCCGCGCTCGACCTGCACCTGCCCCGCTCCGAACGCCGTCCGCCGCATCCGTGGGAAGAGTTCGCGGCGCAGCGCGGCCGTGACTTCGAAGCACGCTACGTGCAGCAGTTGCCGATCGTGGCGCCGCAGTATCCGGAACGCGACTTCGAAGCGGGGGCGACGGCGACGCGCGAACTGCTGACGGCGGGCGCGCCATGGATCCACCAGGGCGTGCTGATGGACGACGATCGGCTCGGGCTGCCCGACCTGCTGCGCAGGCTCGAGGGCAGTTCGGCGCTCGGCGACCACCACTACGAAGTGCTCGACGTGAAGTCGTCGGGGCGGTCGCGCGGCGAACAGATCCTGCAGGTCGTCTTCTACACCAGCCTGCTCGCGGTGGTGCAGCAGCGCATGCCGACGCACGGGGCGTTGATCCTGAAGGACGGTCGCGAGGAGCGCTTCCTGATTGCCGACTACCAGGCGGCGTTCGATCAAGTGCAGGCGGGGTTGCGGCGCTTGCGCGGCGACCTTGCGGCGTCGCGGCCCTTCTTGCAGCCGGGTTGCCAGGGTTGCTACCACGACCGGCGCTGCCTCGCGGCGATGGAGGCGACGTCGGACCTGTCGCTGGTCGCCGGCATGAGCCACGGTGCGCGCGCGATCCTGGAGACGGCCGGGTGCAAGACGATCGGCGACCTGGCGACGTTCCATGCGGAAGGGGCGCGGGCGCGCGGCAACCTCGATGCGGCGCTGCTGCGGCGGTTGCGGCGTGCGGCGCAGGCGTTCCTGCTCGGCAAGCCCATCGTCGAGGCGCGGCCGCGCGCGGAGCGATTCGGCAACGCGGCGCTCGTGCACATGCTGACCGATCCGTTCGCCGACCGCGTGCTCGCGTTCGGCGTCCTGCATCCGGCGACGGCGGCAGGCACGTTCACCTTCGCGCTGCCGGCGGCGGCGGCCGACGAATGGGGCGCGCTGAAGCAGTTGCTGGCGACGTTGCCGCGGGGCGTGCCGTTGCTGCACTACGGCGAAGCGTTGCCGCGGTGGTGCGAAGTGCATGCGTTCGCGCGGGAGGCGGATCCGACGTTCGAGGCCCGCTTCGTCGACATCGGCAAGCGCCTGAAGGCGGCGGCGACGTGGCCGCGCGCGGTGTTTGGACTCGGCGATCTGGTGCACTTCGGGCTCGGCGTGGATCCGTTGCGGGCCGGCCATGCGGGGGCGGCGGCGATGTGGACGACGCTGCCCGATGCGGCGGCGCGGTTGCAGGCGAAGCTGCATAGCGACCTCGTCGACCTGGCGGCGTTGCATGCAGCGATCCTCGAAGCGGAACCGACCGTCGTTGCTGCCGAGGTAGAAGCCGCCGCGGTCGCGGTCGCGCGCCCGGAGTGATCGGGTGATCGCATCCTGCGGTGTCGCCGTCGCCGACGGCATTGCGTTCGACGCCCCGGTCGTGACCTGGACGCTGACCGCGTTCGCGTTGGCGGCCGTGGTGACGCTGGGACGCGAACTGCGGCACGTGCCGAAGAACCTGCTGGTGCTGATGGCCACCGCGTTCCTCGACATGGCGGGGTTGTTCCTCGTGCTGCCGGTGCTGCCGTTCTACCTGCAGCGCTTCATGGACTCGGGCGACACGTTGTTCGGGCTCGAACTCGGCTTTGGCGCGCTGTCTGGCATCGTCGCGTCGTCGTTCACGTTGGCGCAGTCGTTGAGTGCGCCGTTCTGGGGCCGCATGTCGGACCGGCGCGGGCGGCGGCCGGCGTTGCTGGTCGCGCTGTTCGCATCGGCGCTCGCGTTCGCGGTGTTCGGCTTCGCCGAGTCGATCTGGGTGCTCGTGCTCGCGCGCATCGTGCAAGGTGCGGGCGGCGGCACGGTCGGTGTGATCCAGGCCTATGTCGCCGATGCGGTGCCGCCAGACCAGCGCGCGCGGGCGCTCGGGTGGTTGTCGGCGGCGACGAACCTTGGCGTGGCGCTCGGGCCGGCGATCGGGTCGTGGGCGATCGCCCTCGGCGACGTCGATCTGTGGCCGGCGGCGGGGCCGCAGACCATGGGGGTGGCGGCGCCCGGCCTCGTCGCCGCCGCGATGTGCCTGCTCAACTTCGGGTTCGCGTGGCGTTGGTTGAAGGAGCCCGCCCAGCGCAACAGCAAGCCCGCGACGTCGTCGCCGTGGACCGCGGCGGTCCAGGTGTTGGCGCACCCGCGCGCGCCGGCGGCGCGCATCCTGCTGACCTATGCGATCGCGATCGGCGCGGCGCAGGGTCTGCACTTCGTGGTGACGAAGTTCCTGCAGGTTCACTTCGGCGTCACCGAGCTGACGATCGGACGCTACTTCCTCTACATCGGCGCGTGGTCGGTGTTCGCGCGTACGTTCCTGCTCGGCCGCATGATCGATCGCTTCGGCGAACTGCGGTTGTCGCGCCTCGGCCTCATCACGCTCGCGGTTGGGCTCGCGACGATCCCGCTGACTTCGTCGATCGGCGCCCTCGCCGTCGCCGCGGCGCTGTTGCCGCTCGGCACCGCGATGACGTTCCCGTGCGTGACGGCGCTGCTGTCGAAGGTCGTGCCGGCCACGGAGCGAGGCATGTACATGGGCCTGCAGCACACCTTCGGTGGCATGTCGCGCCTGCTGGCGCCGCTGGTGTACGGCGTGATGCTCGATGGCTTTGGCTACGGCGCGCCGATGTGGCTCGCGGCAGGGCTGGTGGCGGCGACGATCCTGTTCGGGATCGGGCTCGTCGTGCCGGCCCGCGGCGTCAGCGAAACTCGAGCGGACGCGCGGTGAAGTCGGCGACGCCGAACGGCTCGCCGCGCACCACCGGTTGCCCGCCCAGCGAGGCTTCGCGCTGCCACGAGAAGCCGCAGTCGAGCGCGATGAGGACGCCGAGCAGTGCGAAGGCAATCTTCGGGCGACAGGCGAACGCGAGGGCGCGCGGCGCCATCGTGTGCAGTGCGGCGGCGATGCCGAGTGCCAGCAGCGGCAGGCACAACGCACCTTGGCGGGCGTAGCCGAAGTAGACGGCGACGACGGCGACTTTCGTCAGCGCGAAGGCGAACAGCGGCCACAGCACGCGCAGACGGCGCAGTTGCCACAGGCCGCAGCCGGCGAGCCCGAGCAGTGCAACTCGCCACAGCGTCGGCCACAGTCCGGTCGCGGTGACGAGATCGACGGCGCGCCGTTGCCCCGACAAACCGATCGGCAGCGACGAGCCACCGATCGTCGGCGTGGCTCCTTCGACGGCGTGCCACAGCTTCTTGCCGATGCGCGCGAAGGCGTCGCCGGGGGCTGCGCGCAGTTCGTCGAGCCCGCGTGCCGTGCCGTTGACGACTGCGTCGAGATGCGGCGGGTAGCCGAAGACGAGGTTGCCGCCGGTCGGCAGCACACGGCGCAGGCCCGGCGGATACCGGTGGTCGCCGCCGGTGAGTGGCGGTGCGCGGTCGAGTGCGGTGCGCGCAAACCCGCCATCGGCTTCGCGCGAATTGGCGAGCAGGAAATTGAGCGGCCCGTAGATCGCGATGAAGCCACAGCGCAGGGGCTCGGGAAAGCAGCCGTACGCCTCGCGCACGACGTCGAGGTCGTGCGCGGTGACCTTCGTGCCGCCGCGCGCGTGCATCGTGTCGGTGACGAAGCCGTGCGTGGCGACCTGCGCGAACCGTGGCAGCGTGCGCAGCCGAGCGGTGGCGTCGGCGTCCCACGGCAGGCGCGGGTTCGGCAGCGCGGGGGCGCCGGCGTTGTATGCGGCGACGAGGCGATTGGCGTGCAGTTGCCACGGCGTGAGCACGGCAGCGGCTGCGAGCGTCGCCGCGAGCAGCGCGCGCCACGGCGTGCCGAGCCACCAGGCGATCGCGAACAGCGCCCCTACCGTCACTGCGTGCTCGGCGCGCAGCAGGCACAGAAACCCGTGCAGGAGCCCGAGGCGCAGTGCGGCCAGCCACGGTTGCCCTGACGAAAGGTTGCGCTGGTCGAGCAACGTGACCAACATCAGCACGAGATACAGCGTCTCGGAGTGGAGTCCGCTGCCGAGTAACAGGGTGTTGGCGGAGATTGCGCACAGCGCACTCGCCGCGAGTGCCACGGTCGCCGCCACGTGCGCGCGCACGAGCAGCCACAACAAGGGTGCAATCGCAGCACCCAGCGCCGCGAACAGGATGCGCACCGGCAGCATCTGCGCAGAGTCACCGTTCCAGAAGAGCGACAGGAACCACACCATGCCCGGTGGTCGCCACGGCAGCCGCAGTTCGTCGTCGACGCCGTGCTCGACCGCGAGCCGCCAGACGCGCGCATCGCCCGCAGCGAGTTTCGGGGCGAGGTGCCGTTGCGAGTTCAGGTCGCCCGGTTGCACCTTCGTGGCGAGATCGAGCCACAAGGAGTCACCCGGGCTGGCGAGGCCGCGCGCCGCGGCTGGCCAGTCAGGCTCCTCGCCGCGAGCGAGTTGTTCGCGCAGGTCGCCGACGACGGCGACCACCGGTTGGAAGCGCACGAGTTGCTGCCAGACCGGCGCATCGCCCTGGAACCCGATGTGCCAACCGGGGCCGCCGTGCGGGCCGGCCAGCGTGAAGATGGCCTGCAGCACGAGACCGAGGGCGAACAGGACGAGGGCAGGCACGCGGGGATGGTAGATGTCGGCGCCGATCGCGCACCAGCGCCGTGTCAGTTGCCGCCTGGCCGGTGGATCGACGCCGGCGGCGCCGAATGGGCTCAGGCGGAGCTCGAGTCCGCCGCCGGCCCCAATCCGCGTTGCTGCAGTCGATGCGACAGTTCCTGCAGCGCCCTCCGGTACAGCTCACGCACCGCGGAGTCCGTGTTCTTCTCCATCACGCGCGCGATCTCGAGCCACTCGAGCCCGTCGTAGTCGCGCAACACGATCACGCGACGGTAGTGGTCCGGCAATTCGTCGAGGCACGCTTCGACCGCGGCCTGGCCTTCCTGCCTGACGGCGCATTCGCTCGGGCTCGGTTCCTTGCCCGGCAACTCGGTGCGCATCAAGCCGTCGTAGCTCTCGTCGAGTCGCAGCGGAGGCTTCGGCGCGCGCCGCTTCTGCGCGTTCGCGTGGTCGGCGGCGTCGTGGACCTGGCCGTGCGCATACTCCGCGAGCCAGTGCAGGAGGCTGCGCTCGTCGCGCATCTCGAAGCGGTCGAAGTTCTGGAACGCCTTCGCGAACGCCGGCTGCAGGATGTCGGCGGTTTCCAGCTCTTCGCGCAGCTTGCGGCCGATGCGAGCGCGCACGTTGTGGCGCACGCGCTCGTAGTAGCGGGCGAACAGGCGATTCATCGAATCGCTGTCGCCGCCCTGGGCCTTCTTGACGAGATCCCAGGTCTTGGCCAGATCCGGTTCCACGGCGCGGACGATACCCATGCGCGGGTCACTGCGGGAAGTGGCCCACCTGCCGGAACTGCCGCGGGTCGGCGTCGGCACCGTGTGCGCCTGCACCTGCACCTTCGCCGAGCCAGACACGCACGATGCGGACCGGCGCGAACTCGGCCTTCACCGACAACTCCTGCTGGCTGCGGGAATGCCCCTCGTCGGCGTTTGGCAGCTTGCGCCACAGCCACACGTCGGCGATGCCGTCCTGGGCGCGCACGTCGAGCACCTTCAGGGCGTAGCCGTCCGTGGGGGCGGTGAACGCCGCCTTCATCGCCACGTAGCGACCGCTGACGAGGCTCGGAGTGAGCGCCAACGGCAGCACCTCTTCGCGCGGTTGCTCGCGCTGGTCTGCGGTCGCATCGAGCGCCGGGTGAAGGCGAATCGGCGTCACCGCGAGCACGCCGTCGGCGCAGGTGATCACCTGCGACCACAGCGCCATGTTGCGCGGGACCTGCAGGTCGGCGGCGGCGCGGTTCGGTTGGCGCGCGATCGGCACCACGATCGCGTCGGCGAGGATCGCGAAGTCGGCGATGCGGACTTCGCCGCGGGTGACCGCGAGCAGCGCGAAGCCGCAGTCGGCGCGGCCGAGCGGCAACTCCAGCACGCGCGGCATCCGGGGCGGCAGCGCGTCCTGCGCCTTTGCGGCGACCGGCGCGGCAAGCAGGGCCAGCGAAGCGAACAACAGGTTCGGGAGGGTCTTCATGATCGTGTCCTTGGCAAGTCCCACGGTGGGGACGACACGAACAGGGGAAGTCCGAGCACCGCCGCAGGTCACTTCTTCGCGGTGAACGTCACGCGGGCGGGAGTGACGGTGCCGTCGTTGCTTACGGTGATCTCGGCGGTGGCCTCAGGCTCTGGGTCTGCGCCTGCCCAGGCCCCATTCACGCCGAGCAGGAGCAGGTGGTAGGTGCCGGCGGGCAACTCGCCGAGGTCGAGGTTGTCGCCGCTCAGGCTCCCTTCGCCAGCGAACACGCCGAGCGCGTTGCCTGGAGTCGGCAGCATCGCGTACACGGAGCGGGCCTCCGGTTGCCGCGGTTCGGCGATGAGTTTGACCGGGTGGCGGATCGGGGCCGCGAGCAGGCCAAGGTCGTGGGGCTCGTCGCCGTGGGTGTAGACGATGCGTTGCAGGAGGTCGGGTTCGAACGAGCTGCCGATGCGCAGCACGTAGCCGCCTGGTGGCAGGCACTCGAACGCGAAGGCACCGTCGGGGCCGACCGGGCACTTCGGTTGCCACGCAGCGGGTGGCATGGAATTCAGATAGAAGAAGCCGACGTCGATCGAGGATGCGGCGGCCACCAGGCAGAGCCGTGCCTCGAGGAAACTCCGTTGCCGCAGCGACAGTGGCGTCATGTCGAGCCGGCCGCGGATCGCGGCGGCGTGCAGGGCGAGGTCGACAACTCGCCGTTCGCCGCTGGTCACCGTGACGGCGAGTATCGGCGACCACTCGCCGCTGCCCCCGTGTCGCGCGTGCAGGTGCACTTCGCGGCCGCTGCTGAGCAGGAAGCGGAACGCGCCCGCGGCATCCGTGCGCTGGTTCGGAAAGGACCGGTGGCGATCCGGCCCGCCGCCGAAACTCCGTTGGCGGGCGCGCTCCGTCGATGCGTAGACGATCGCGTTCGCGAGCGGTTGGCCTCGCACGAGCACCCGGCCGGTGATCTCGGCGAACGCGGGAATGGCAAAGTCGGCGACGGTGGTCTCGCCGCCGCGCACGGTCACCGGCCTGGATGCGACAAGCGGTTCGAAATCGCTGACCAGCGGGACCGGCGCCGCGACGGGCCGTTCGCGGTCGGCGTGGTGGCTGGTATCGACAGCGATCACGTCGATCCGGTACTCTCCGGCGGCCAGAGGCAGGCAATACCGGCCGTCGCGGTCGGCATCGACACTTGCCACGTGCGTGCCCTCCGTCGATTTCGCCTGCACGACGAGGCGGCAGTGCGCGGTGTATCCGAGCGCGCCGAGCCCGCCCGTCACGGCGCCGAGCCTTGGCAGCACGACCGTGACCGCGTTCTCGCCAGGTGCCAGCGAACGCCGCACGGGAGCGTGCCCAGAACTGTGGCACGCGAGGGTTGGTTCGTACCCGGCCATTACGTCGATGCGCGCCGATCCGTCATGACCGAGCTGCACGGGCTGGCTCGTGTGCTGGTACTCCCCCGCACCGGGAAACTTCGTGCTCGCCGTCACCGCGGCTGCGGGCACGGCGACACCGAGGTCGTCCTGGACCACTACGTGCACGGTTCGTTGCGCGAGCAGCTCGAGGCGGATCGGAGTCGGGCTCGGCACGGTGATGACGACGAAGGCCGAACGTCCAACCCCAGGCACGTCCGCCACACACTGCCACTGGCCCGCCGGCAGGCACGGCACCACGAATGTGCCGTCGTTCGCGATGGGCACGGGAACGGCAAAGACCTCCTGCAGCCACTGCACGTGGTCGGTGTAGTCCGTCGGAACGCGATCGACGCGCACGACGCCTGGCCGCCCTTGCGCGCCGGCGACGTTCCCGCGCAGGACGTGGGCCGCCGTCATCGTGACGTGCAGCGTTGCCTCGCTCTCGTGTCGCACCACGCTGGGTTCGCAGCCTTCGGCGAACACCGTCACGTCATTGCTCGACCGGGGATCGAGCACGAACGTGCCACGCGCGTCCGTCGTCACGGCGCTGCGCTGCCGCAGCGGATCGTTCTCCGTGCCACCGGCGATGACGCGGGCGCCAGCGAGCGGCGCACCGTTCGGACCAAACACGACGCCGCGCAGTGCGGCGCGCGTATTCAGCACGACGAGGCCGAGGTCGAGGTGCTGCCCGGCGGCAAGTTCGTATGGCTGCCAGCCGTACTGGTAGCCCGCGCGTTCCACCTGCAGCGAACTCTCGTGTGGGCTCAGGCCGGCAATGCGGAAGAGCCCGTCGGCATCGCTGACGGCGTGCGGTGCGAAGTCCGGCGACTGCCGGTCGGCGCGGTCCGCAGCCCAGGCGCTGCCGCCGAAGCCCGAAACCACCAGCGCATCGGCAATCGGGCCGCCGTGTTCGTCGACGATCCGGCCGCGCACCGATGCAGGCAGGGGCACCACGACGTCGCCGAGCGCGAAGGTCTGGCCAGGAGCGATCGTCACCGGTCCCCATCGCGCATTGCGCGGCGTGCCGGCACCGGCGATCGCCAAGTGGTGCTTGCCGGGGGATACGTCGAGCCAGAACACGCCGTCGTTCGCGGTGGTCGTGGTCGTCGTGGGATCTTCCGCGAGGCGCACCGTCGCCGCTGGCAGCGGCGTGTCGCCGAGCACGACGCGGCCGGTCATGCGCGCGCGGTTCGCGGCGACGGGTACGTGTGAGCGCGCCGAAGGAGCGGCTTGCGCGGTTTGGTTCTCGTCAACAACAGAAACCCGCGTGCCGGTCTGCAGCGCGGCGTCGTTCGTGTTGCCGGCCACGCTGGGAACGTTCGGCGTCGTTGGCGCGAACGGGTCGGCGAGCCAGACGATCGCCAGGACCAATAGTGTTGCCACGACGGCGAGCAGCGGCAGCAGGCGTGGTTGCGACGGGCTCGACGACGTCATGGCGCGCCAGGATAGCTGCCCCGTCGCCGGCTTGCCCCCTTCTGCGGCTTCGGCTGCACCGGCACACTGGCGGGCATGCGTCGTGTGCTTTTGCTCGCCGGAGTGCTCGTCCTCGGTTTCTGCGTGTGGTTGGCCGCAGGCGGCTTTGGCGAAGCGCCGGCGCCAGCCGGTCCCTTGCCGCCGGTCGGCACGGATCCCACGCCGCAACCGGAGCAGCCCAGCGTCGCACCGACGCCGCTGCCGGAAGCACGCAGCGCCGTGGCAGTCGCGGACGAGGATGCGTTCGTCAGCGAAAGCGAAGACGACGGCGTGATCGCCAAGCCCGTGCGCGACGGCGTCACCATGTTGGTGCTCGACGGCGACCGCCGGCCGATGCCGAGTGCGAAGATCGACGTGCGTTGGCGCAAGGGCTGGGGCATGTACGGCAACGACCGTGGCCGCACCGACGCGAACGGCCGCTTCGTCACCACGGTCCCGATGCACGAGATGCTCGATGGCTTCACGCTGCTGCATCCCGAGCACGGCGAACTCGAGTACTACGACCTCTTCCTGCCGCTGGCGAACGAGCCGCGCACCGTGATGATGTTCGTGCCGAAGCTGGTGTCGGTGCGTGTGCTCGTGCGCGGCACCGACGGCGTCGCGATCGGGCAGGCGAAGGTGAAAGGCCAGGTGCATCCACCGGACCATGCACCGCGCGAGCATCCGCTGCTGCCCTACCATCCGGCGGGCATCACCGACGATCACGGTCGCCTGACGTTGGCGGTGCTGCCGAGTGAAGTGCGCTTCGAAGTCGAGGCGGATGGGTTCCAGCCAGTGGGCAAGACGACCGCCGAGATCGGACCCGAGGGACTCGATCTCTTGTTGCTGATGCAGAAGACGCAGGTGCTGCACGAAGTGCTGGTCACGGTGCAGGTGCCCGAGGGCATGGCGCCGGAGGTCTCGGCCTGGGCGCACGCCGATCCGCCGCAGCTGCCCGTGATCCCCGGAGTCAGCTACTCGGACACGCAGCGACAATTCGCGGTGCGCCGACGCGACGCCACCCACTTCGTCGTGCACGCCGAGCCCGTGTCCTGGAAGCTGTCGATGCACGGCAAGGAGTTCGAATGGTCGTCGGTGCCGGTGGCACCGACGCAGACCGATGTGGTCGTCGTGATGAAGCGCGCCACGAAGCCACCGATGGCGAAGTTGAAGTGCCGCATCCTGCTGCCCGACGGCACGCCGACGTCGGGCGAGGTGATGGTCCACGAGACGCCGGACCTGGTGTACGGCTCGAAGGTGCAGACACAGTACAAACAAGGCCACACTGCGATCGTCGAGCGCGAGGCGAAGGGCAAGGTCTGCGTCAGCGCCTGGGTCTACCGCTATCCGATCGCGGTGGCCGGGCCGATCGAGTTGACCGTGGGCGAGCACGAAGTCGTGCTGCAGCTCGAACGACCGCAGTCGATTCGTGGCCGCGTCGTCGATGCCGACGGCAAGCCGGTGAAGGCGCACGTCAACGTGCTGCGGCCGGCGGGTGTGTTCCAGCGGCTGACGGAAGGCGTGCCGGCGATTCTGCCGCATTCGGCGAACGGCGACACGCTTGGCACCCTCGACGACGGCGCGTTCTGGTTCGAGCATCTCGGCGCAGGGGAACACGAACTGCAAGTGCGCGCCGATAGGTTTGGTTGGCCGGGGAGCAAACGCGTGCAGCCCGGCGAACAGGACATCGTGGTGCGCCTCGGTGACGGCATCGAACATCTCGCCAAGGTCGAGGGCCGCATCACGCGGGCGGGCACGGATGCCGGTGCCGCCGGCGAAGTCTGGTTGAAGTCGGAGCCGTACACGAACCACGTCTACGTAGGTGCCGACGGCCGCTTCCGGATCACGGCGCCGCCGGGGCGCTACACGCTGGAAGCGGTGTCCTTGCGATGTGCCTACATGCGACAGGGGCCACGCGACCTCGCCGCCGGGTTCGCGACGTGGGATCTGGTCGCGACATCGTGCGAGCCGTTGTTCGTGCGAGTCACCGACGCGGCAGGTGCGCCGGTGAAGGACGTCGAGGTGATGGCGTTCGACGCGGAGGGCAACGAACTGAACCTGGTCGATGCGATGGGCAGACCGGAGTACGGCGCCCCGGAGACTTCGAAGACCGGGCGCATCGGGCTCGGCGGGTTGCCCGACGTGGCCATCAAACTGGTGTTCGAGAAGGATGGTCGGCGGCAGGAACTTCCCGTCGCGGCCGGCACTCCCAGGGCGAACGAACTCGAAGTCGTCTGGAAGTCCGGTTCCTGAGGCAACGCAATGACTCCACAGCCACGCACGCCGGTCGTCGCCTTTGCTGTCGTGCTCGCCTTGCTGGTGGCGGCTGGGTTGTGGTGGAGCGGTTTTTTCGTGCCGGACAATGCGGTTGCTCCGCCGGCCGAAGATGCGGCGGCGATCCTGGCACGCGCGCAGGCCGCGAACGCAGGCGACGCGGTGAAGACGGCAACGGAGAGCGGCAACCCGGCTGCGGTGCGTACGGAGGCTGTGCCATCGATCGCAACGGATTCGGCAACCGGGTCCCTGCTGTTGCACGTGCGGCGAGGTGCGAACCAGGAGCCGGCCATCGACTTCCCGGTTCGGCTGTGGCGTTCGGGCGTCGACAACTTGTTCGAGACGATGCATGCGACGACGAACGCGGCGGGCGATGCCCTGTTCGAGTCGGTGGCGCCCGGCAACGTGTTCCCGGAGCCGGGCCGTGGCAACGAAGCCGAGTTCGTCAAGGTGGATATCGTCGCCGGCCAACGCACCGAGGCGACCTTGCTGCTGAACATTGGCATCGACGTGCGCGGGCGCGTCGTCGATGTCGCTGGCACCGGTATCGCCGATGCCGAAGTCGTGCACGCCGGTTGGGGTGGGGGGAAAACCGCGTTGCTCACGCACACGGCCGCCGATGGAACGTTCGCGTTGCGAGGCATCGAGCGGCAGTGCCATCTCGGTGCGCGCAAGGCCGGCATGCGGCCGTCGGCGATGCGACAGCTCAATGCAGGCGAAGGCGCAACGGTCGATTGCCTGCTCGTGCTCGAAGGCGATGGCGCGGCGCTGCGTGGGGTCGTGCTCGGTCCCGAGGGTGGGCCGGTGGTTGGTGCGGTCGTCACCGCGGGTAGCGGCGGACAGAACATGCACAACCTGCCCGACGGTGGACGCGCGATCGCGCCGCAACCGATCGATGTGCGCACGGACGAACACGGCCGCTTCCACTTGAGCAGCCTCGCGCCTGGCAAGTTGCCGCTCCTGGTGCGCTCGCGGACCTACGCCCCGTGGCAGGAAGTCGTCGACGTCGTGGTCGGGCGCACCGACGAACGCACGATCCACCTGCAGGCCGGAGTCGTGCTGCACGGCGTCGTGCGCGACAGTGCCGGTGCTGCGGTCGCGAAGGCGGATGTGGTGGTGGAACTCGACCAAGCGATCGGGTGGCGTTCGACGACGAGCGCTGCAGACGGTTCGTTCCGCATTGCCGCGTTGCCCGCCGGTTCGTTGCCGGTGCGCGCCGAGCACGGAAAGGCCGGCAAGGCGAAAGCGACGCTGGTGGCGGCCATCGGCCAGACCGTGCCGTGGGATCCGGTGCTCGCCCTTGGGTTGCAGTTGCGCGGCCGCATCGTTGACGACGCGGGCAAGCCGAAGCTTGGTGTGATCGTCGAAGGCTCCATCGAACGACGGCGCCGCGGCGACAAGTGGGATGCGTACGCCACCAGCGATGTCGAAGGGCGCTTCGTGCTCGACAACTGCATCGCCGAGCGCACGGTGCGCTTGCAGTTCCGCCATCTGTCGACGTTTCCGGAATTGACGCTGCACGGTGTGTTGCCGGGGCCGAACGAGCTCTTGGTGACGATGCCGACGAAGGGTTGGGTGCACATTCGCGGCACGGTGTGCGGCCCCGATGGCGAGCGCGTCGGCAACGTGATCGTGATGCCCTTGCTGAAGGACTCGTTCTCCGGCACTCCGGCGGAGACGGTGGATGCGCAGACGGGCGAGTTCCGGTTGGGGCCGTATCCACCCGGCACCTACGCGATCCGCATCGAGGGCGACGGCTTCCCGCCCATTTCGGTCACGGAGCGGGCCTGTGCGGGCGGGGAGACGTGGGATCTCGGCGAACTCCGTTTCGAACGCAGTGGCCGGCTCGTCGTGCAGCCGATCGTCGCTGGCGAGATGCCGAAACTCGACATGAGGATCCTGCGCGCCGGCGGATTTTGGCCGGAGAGCCTGGAGGCTGCCGGTTCCGTGTTCCGCTCCGGACCGTTGCCGGCGGGAACGCATGTGCTCACGGTCACCGGAACCGGCATCGCGACGCAGCAGGTGTCCTGCGAAGTGCGCGTCGGCGCCGAGACGCGGCTCGATGTGCCACTCGCGGTCGGGCACGAGGTCACGTTCGCGGCCACTGTGCCGGCCGAGGCCACGACGGTGCGCGTGCTCGATCTGGTCGTGTTGCAAGCGGGTGCCGAGATCTGGAACGGACGAATCGGTGCGCGCGACGGCAGCTTCGGCATGAAGCTCTCGCTGGGGCCGGGCAGCTATGAAGTGGCAGTGACCGCCGACGGCGTGCGCGGCGTGGCGCCGTTCGTAGTCACGAGCCAGCCCATCACCGTGTCGGTGGCGCTGACGGCGAGGTGAGGCCTCGCCGCGCGGCTACTTGATCAGCCCGCCGGCCGTGTGCTCGTAGTAGATGCGCACGAACTCGCGCATCTCGGCGGCGTAGCGTTCGCCGAACGACAGCACCAGGCTGTGATCGACGATGCGCCGGGTGGCGGCGCTGGTCTTGTCGCGCTCCTTCTCCTTTTCCTTCAGCGAGGGGAGAACGGGAGCTGGGAAATCGCATCGGCGCGGCGCAGGCGGTCTTCGAGGGGGCGGTCGCGCCGCAGTCGAGCGCGACTGCGACGCGATTGGGGGCGCCCCCTTGCCAGCGCCTCACTTCGCCGGCGGCGCCACTTCGCGGATCACCGCACCACGCTGCTCGTCGAGGACGAGCACCGCGTAGCGGGTCGCCGTGAGGTTCGGGTCGTCGCTGAGCGACGCATAGTCGAAGCGGCCGCGCAGGTCGGTGTAGCCGTCCTTGTGGAAGCGCACGGTGCCATTGGGCAGCCGCGCGAACACCTTGACGTAG
>SXPB01000348.1 GCA_005776475.1 Planctomycetia bacterium | reverse complement strand
GCTGCCGGGCACCGGCGAAGCGCCGCGCGCCCCGGTCTACGAAGACGGCGTGCAGGTCGGCACGCTCGAGGGCCCGAACCTGGCCCGCGACTTCCTCTCCCGGATCGAAGCCTACGTCGCCCGCATGGCCTGAGCCGCGCGACGTTCCCCAGCCCGGAAGGAACGACCCGGCCGCCGCACCGGGCGCTCCCGCGATCCCCGTGCCGGCCTTGACGCGATCCCGTCGACTCGGCCACGCTGTTGGCATGCCCTACGACCGGAACCGGCACGGGCCGCGAAGGCTCGTCGGCCCTGGCTTCCACGCCCGCGTGCACGCCGTGGTGCGCACCGTGCCCCCGGGTTTCGTCACCACCTACGGCGACATCGCTGCCGCCCTAGGCTCGCCGCGCGTCGCACGCCAGGTCGGGTTCGCGATGGCGGCCGTGCCCGCCGGCAGTGACGTGCCGTGGTGGCGCGTGGTCGCCGCCGGCGGACGCATCTCGATCCGCGGAGCCGCGGCGACGCGGCAGTGTCGTCACCTGCGCAGCGAAGGCATCACGGTGCGCGCGACGCGCGTGCTCGACTTCGCGCAACGCCGATGCCTCGGCCTCTCCACCCCTTGACCGGCTTGTCGCCACAGCGCCAACCAAGATGAGCAACGCCGATGGTCCTGCCTCGCCGACGCTCGTGCGCGAGTTCGAAGCGGCAGCTCCCGCCCTGCTGGCGTGGGCCCGTTTGCGCATTCGCCCCGAGCTGCGCGTCAGGCTCGATCCCGAGGACCTGGTGCAGGAGGTCGGCTGTCGGGCGCTGCTCGCCGCCGCCGGCTTCGACCCGGCGCGCGGCGGCTTCCGCCCGTGGTTGTTCGGCATCGCCAACCGCGTGCTGCTCGAAGCGCTGCGCGACCTGGGCCGGGCCGGCCACGGGCACGTGCGGATCGGACCGAGCGGGCTGCACGACGCGGCGGCGACGGTCACCTCGATCACCCAGGCGGTTGCGCGCGACGATCTGGTGCGCACTTTCCTCGCGCAGGTGGAACGTCTCGACGCCGACGACCGCACCTTGCTGGTGCTGCGTGGCCTCGAACAACTGCCACACCCGCAGGTCGCCACCTTGCTCGGTATCGGCGAAGACCTGATCCGCAAACGCTGGCAACGCCTGTGCGACCGGCTGCGCAGCGATCCCGTGTTCGCCGCCCTCGGCGAAGCCTGACTCCCGGCTCAACGCTCGAGCCGCCGCGCCGCGCGCACGCCGGCATCCGGGGCCCGCACCCCGATCGGCATGCCGTAGCGGTAGCCGGCCCGGGCATTCGACACGTCGCTCAAGAACGCGCCGCCGCGCAGCACGCGGTATTTGTCGAAGCGGCCCGACCGGTAGCCATCGGCAGTGCGCGGCGGCACCTCCTCGTACGCCTCCCACGAGTCCTCGCACCACTCGCGCACGTTGCCACCGAGATCGTGCAAGCCCCACGCATTCGGCGCGAACGTGCCGACCGGTGCGTGCACCGTGTAGCCGTCGCGCAGCCACTCGGCGAACTTCCAGTTGATGTAGGAGTTGACTGCCTTGGCGTCGGCGTCGGCGAGGTTCTCGTGGCCTTGCAGCGACTGCACGTCCGGACCGTACGGAACCGGCGTGCGCGTGCCGGCGCGATAGGCGTGTTCCCACTGGGCCTCGGTCGGCAGGCACAGGTCCCACTGCCGCATCGCCCGGGCCGCAGCCTCCCACGTCACCTGTTCGACCGGATGCCGCACGTCGATCGCCTGCAGTTCCGAGCCGGTCGAGTAGTTGCTCGGGTTCGTGCCCACCAACCGGAGCCACTGCGCTTGCGTGACCTCGTACTTGGCGAGCAGGAAGGGGGCGAGGTCCACCGCGTAACAAGGTCCTTCGCCGGCCAGGGCCCCAGGGTCGACGTTGGCGCCGTCGCGCGCGGCACTCTCGCTGCCGAGCACGGAACTGCCGCCGGGCACGAGCACCAGCACGATGCCGGTGTCGGCGTCCCACCGCAGCGCCCCGGTCGCGGCGTCGCGGCCGGGCACCGTGCCACTCTGCAGGTGCGCGAACTCCTGCAGGCCGCTGCGCGGGTCGGCACCAAGCGGCACCAGACCCGGTTGCGGCGGGAGGTCGAGACCCATGAAGCGCGGATCGGCGGCGATCGCGGCACGCGCCTTGGCCCATGCCGCGGCCGGGGCGACCACGCTGCGTTCGTGCACCGCTTCTGCGAACGCACGATCGGCGGCAACGCGCGCGCGGCGCGTCCGCAGTTCGTCCAACGTCGCCAGGAGTCCGGTGAGTTGTTCGACCTGCCACGGCGCCGAGCCATCCGCGGTGGCACGCTGCAAGCGCTGCAGCGCCGCTTCGTGCAACGCCCGGCGACCGAGCACGTGATCGGCGGCCGCAAGCCACGCGTCGATGCCGTCCGGCCCGGCGATGCGCTCGGCCCGCAGCGGGAACAGTTCGCCGGCCCGCACCGACAGCCCCGCACACGTTCGCGAATCCGACAACCGCGTCACGTCGTCGAGCGCGGCGCGGGTGTCGCGCAGCAACAGCACCGTCACGACCAGGGCGACCACCATCACGACGGCGGCCAGCAACAGGCTCGAACCGGCGACCGGATTGCGCTGCAACCAGCGCTGCAGCACCAACACCGTCGATGGCCGGCGCGCCGCGATCGGTTCGCGCCGCCGACAGCGGGCCAGGTCTTCGGCGAACGCGAGCGCGCTGGCGTACCGCCGCACCGGTTCGACCGCGACCGCGGTGGCGACGACGATCGCGAGATCGCGCGGCACCGCCGGGTTGTGTCGACGCACGTCGACGATGGCCTGGGTGCTGCGCGCCTGCAACTCCGCCGCGACGGTGGCGGCGACGTACGGGCGCTGCAACGCCAGCAGTTCGTAGAGACACGCGCCGAGCGACCACAGGTCGCTGCGCACGTCGGCAGGCTCGCCGCGCAGCAGTTCCGGCGCCAGGTAGGACGCGGTTCCCGGCACCAGCCCCGGCATGGTGACGCCGCCGTCGTCGGCGCGCGCGAGCCCGAAGTCGACCAGCACCGGCGTCTCGTTCGCACCGACCAGCACGTTGCTCGGCTTGATGTCGCGATGCACGAGGCCGGCGGCGTGCGCACAGTGCAATCCGCGCGCCAGCTGCTCGACCAGCACGAGTGCTGCGTCGATCGCCGGCCCCCGCGGCAACCGACCCTCGGCCCGCATCGCCTGCAACCGCTGCTCGAGACTCGGACCATCGACGAGCTTCATCGCCAGCCAGCGATTCTGGTCGTCGCCGCCGACGTCGAACACCGTGCACACGTTGGCATGGTCGACGCGCGCCAGGGCTTCGGCCTCACGCGAGAACCGCAGCGCTTGCGCGTGCTGCAGCGCCGGCAGCCCGCCGCGCATCACCTTCAGCGCCACGTCGCGGCCGAGGCGACGATCGTGCGCGAGGTAGACGATGCCCTGGCCGCCGCGGCCGAGTTCGCGCCGCAATTCGTAGTCGGCGAGCCGGCCAGAAGCCTCGGCGTCCGGCCGCGTCGCGGCTGACGGCTGGCCGTGCACCGCCAGCCACTCCGCGGCGATGCGCGCTTCGTGCCGCGGGAAGCGCTGCAGGTACTCGGCGAGCGGTTGCTCCCGACCGACCTGACGATCGGTGACGAAGTCGGCGAGGAACTCGACCGCGGCGTGGTCGGACAGGTCCCGGTCGGGTTCGCTTGGCGACGGCATCGGATCCTCGGGGCGCACGCGCGCAGACTATCGCGGCGCGCGGCGCCGCACGGTCACGGCCGCACGATCGGCTTGTGCATGCGCGTCAGGTTGCCGATCCCGAGGTTGCCCACCGGGAACGTCAGCGTCTGCAGACCGACCTGCAGGCCGACCAGCCCGGGCTCGTTCGGAATCGGCAGCAGCATCGGCGTGCCGACCGGAACCGGCAAGGGCAGCAGCAGCAACGCCGTCGCGCCGGGCTGGGCGCCGACCAGCAACATGCCGTACGGGGTCACCGGCAGCGTTCCGTCGAGGAAGCCCACGATCCACAGCGAATCGCCGGGCGGACCGTTCAGCGTGTAGAACAACGCCTGCCCCGGACGCGCCTCGCCGAACACGCTCATCGTCCAGGCGCCGAGTTCGTAGGCGCCCATGTCCGGCAGCGCGAGCCCGACCAGCGCGTGGTCGAGCAGACGCGAGTTCTGGTCGTGGTCCTCGGCGGCGACGAACGCCGCGAGCACGTCGCCGACACCGAGGCACGGCGAACCCACCTGCAAGTGCAGGTCGCCGCTCGCCGCGGCGACGAACTGCGGATTGACGTTGAGGTTGCCGTTGCTGCCGGCGAAGCCACCGTTGCTGGCCAGCACCTGCGTGCCGGTGCCGAAGTTCCCGAAGTTGGTGTTGTTGCCGTAGCTGATCGAGTTGACCACCGCGCCGGTCCACGCGGCTTCGCGGTAGATGCCAGTAACGCCGCCGTAGACCGTGGCGTGCTGCAGGTGGAACGAGCCGCCGGTGAGGTGGATGCCGTTGCCGCCACAGCCCCAGACGATCAGGTTGGCCGGATTGCCGGCGCAGGCGGCGAGCACGATGCCGGTCGAGAAGCTCGAATCGACGCGCACCGAGCGCACGGCAACCTGCGGGCTTGAGCAGCTGAGTCCCGGCTGGTACCCAGCACCGGTGTAGCGGATCCGCGCGTGTTCGACGACGCCGGCCGGAGCGCCGGAGTTGACCACGACGCCACGCCAGGAAGCCGCCCCCCCACTGCTCGGGCCATTGTTGTTGGTGTCACCGGCGATGCTGTCGTCGGCCACCGCGGTGAACACGACCGGCTCATAGCCGGTACCGAGCACGCGCAGCGTGCCGGTGGCGTTCAATTCGAGGGCGTTGGTCCACTTGATCACCACACCCTGGCGCAGCGTCAGCGAACCCGAGGCGGCAACGTTGATGCTCGACGCCAGCACCAGCGCGCCCTGCAGGATCGACTCCGAACCGATCGCAACGGCCCCGGTCACGTTCGCCGAGATGACTTCCATGAAGTTGGCGGCGTTGCCGGACGCCGTGTTGTTGGTGAAGCCAGGCACTGCAGCGAGATCGAGATTGGCGACCGCGCGGCCGCCGTTGGCCGTGAACGTGCAGTTCGTCACCGTCGGCGACGAGGTTCCGTTGCAGTTCATTCCGTGCGTGAAGTTGTCCCGGATCGTGCAGTTGGTCAGCGTCGGTGACGCCGAGTTCAGATGGAGGTTCGAGATGTAGCCGGCGCCGCCGTAGCGCACGTCGGCGTAGGTCAACGAGCATGCCGTCGAGGTCGGGTTGAAGATGATGCCACGCCACGCAGTCGGCCCCGCGGCACTGGCGCCGTTGGTGTTGGTGTCGCCCCCGGCGCTGTCGTCCTGGATGCCGGTGAAGATCACCGGACTGCCGGCGGTGCCGTTGGTGACCAGGGTGCCGTTGACCTCCAG
>SXPB01000347.1 GCA_005776475.1 Planctomycetia bacterium | reverse complement strand
GTAGCCCTGCACCAGCCGCCCCGCTTCGGTCGGCACGAGGCCGCGTCCGTGGCGCTGGAACAGCTTCTCGCCGAGCGCCTGCTCCAGCGACCGCAGCTGCGTGCTGATCGCCGGCTGGCTCGTGTGCAGCACGCGGCTGGCCTTGGCGATGCTGCCTTCGCGCGCGACGACGTGGAAGTAGCGCAGATGGTGGAAGTTCAGCCATTCCATCTCGGCAAGGTAAGCACGGTCGCCTTCGTCACTTCCATTTTTTCGATGCCTTTCTGCCACTGCTTCCATTGGACGAATGCGTCGGCATGGCCGATCTTCGGCCAACCCAAAACAAGGACCCGATGGACATCGTCGTCAGCTTCCAGGATCGCAACGCCAGCGAACAACTCGCCTGGTTCGCCCGCCGCACCGTGAGCCAGGCTCTCGATCGCTTCGCCGCCCGCATCCGCGACATCACCGTGCGGATCCGCGACGAGAACGGCAGCAAGGGCGGCCTCGACCAGCACTGTTCGCTGGCGCTGCGGGTCGCCGGCGGCCGCGAACTGCACCTGCACGACACTGATGCCGACGCCGCCCCGGCGCTGCATCGCCTCGCCCATCGCGCCGCGCGGCTGTTGCGCGAGACCTTCGCCAAGGCCAGGAAGCGGCGCAACTGACCGATTGAACCTCGTCACCACCGAGGCTTCGTCCCAACAACGCATCTCGTCGTCGTCGCCGGCCTGCGGCCAGCGACACCACCCATGAAGAACCAACTCAAGACCTTCGCCCTGCTCAGTGCCTTGTCGGTGCTGCTCGTCGTGATCGGCGGCAGCATCGGCGGCGTCTGGACCTACGCGTTCCTCGCCATCGCGTTGCTGATGAACGTAGGCTCGTACTTCTTCTCCGACTCCATCGTGCTGCGCATGAGCGGCGCCCGCGTGCTCGACCAGAGCGAGGCCCCCGCCCTGTTCGGCATGGTGCAGGAACTCGCCACGCGCGCGGGGCTGCCGATGCCCAAGGTCGCGATCATGGCGGACGAAACGCCGAACGCGTTCGCCACCGGTCGCAATCCACAGCGCGCGGTCGTCGCGGTGACCCAGGGGCTGCTGCGGATCGCCGACCCGCGCGAACTGCGCGGCGTGCTGGCGCACGAACTGGCGCACGTCGCCAACCGCGACACCTTGGTGGCGACGATCGCCGGTGCTGCCGCCACCGCCATCACCCACCTCGCGCACATGCTGCAGTGGGGTGCGATGCTCGGCGGTGCGCAGTCCAACGGGGATGGCGAAGAGCGCTCGAACGGCGGCGGCCTCGCGCTGGGGTTCCTCGCGCCGATCGCCGCAATGATGCTGCAGATGGGCATCAGCCGTTCGCGCGAGTACATGGCCGATGAGTTCGCCGCCAAACTGACCGGCGATCCGCTCGCGCTGGCGAGTGCGCTGCAGAAGCTGCAGAGCTACGGCGAACAGATGGTGGCGCAGGGCGCCGCCGGGCCGAAACCCGTCACCGCCAGCCTCGCGATCGTGAACCCATTCACCGGTGGCGGGCTCGGCCATTTGTTCTCGACCCACCCATCGATCGAACGGCGCGTGCAGTGCCTGGTCGAGATTGCGCAGCGCATGGGCCAACGCGTCTGAGTCGCGTCACCGCGCCGGGCGCGCCAGGAAACAGACCGCCACGCCGATCGTGGCGACCAGCGTGCCGAGCACGCCGAGGCGCCCGATGCGCGACCCGTAGAGCAGGAACGCGACCGGCATCATGAACACCGGCGTCGTCGCCATCAGGGCCGATGCGACGCCCGCATTCGCCGCCTGTTGCCGCGCGATCATCGACAGCCAGACGCCGCCGATCGGCCCGAACACCGCGCCGAGCAGCGCCGAACGCCGCGCGATGCGATCGCGCCCGACTTGCATCGCCGCGAACGGTTGCCGATGCAGCGTCAGCACGACCTGCAGCCCCACCACCGCGGTCGCCATGCGCACCACGGTGACGAGCAGCGGATCGATCGCCGCCGCGTCGCCGTGCGCGCCCATGCCGAGTCCCGCCAGCACGAAACCACCGGCCTGGCCGATCGCGCCAACGAACGCACCCAGGATGCCGAGCACCCGCTGGCCCTTCGTGAGGCCCGGATTCCACGCCTTGGTGTCCGGGCTGCGCAACAACACCAGGGTGACGCCGAACATGGTGACGCCGATGCCCGCCAGCATGCCAACGTTCGGCAACCGACCGGTCATCGCTTCGAGCGCCACCGTGCACGCCGGCCAGCACGCCATGATCACCGAGCACAGGCGCGGGCCGATCTTCGCCAACGCGTAGAAGTAGCCGAGGTCGCCGAGCACGAGGCCCGCGAGCCCCGACAGGACGAGCAGCGTGAGTTGCTCGCTCGACGCGGCCGCCGGCCACGCTTGTCCCGTGCACAGCCACGCCAGCAGGAACAGCACCGGCAACGCCGCGCACAGCCGGAAGTGGTTCGCGGGCAGCGGCCCCACCGCGCGGCTGGCCACGGCGAACGCGGTGCTGCTCGCGGTCCAACACGCCGCGGTCAGCAGCGCGCAGATCTCGCCGAGGTAGGGCATGGAGGGCGGCGGAGTGTGCCACTCCATCGCGACCGGCACAATCGAGCACGCGCGCCGCCGGCAGTTCGAGTACCGTCGCGCGCCGTGAACGAAGTGGTCGCCGACTATCTGCACTGGCTCGCCAGCGAACGGCGCAAGAGCACCGCGACGTTGCGCGCCTACGGCAGCGACCTGCGCGCGTTCACGCAGTGGCTGGCGGCAGTGCCGGTCGAGCTCGGCGCCGTCACGCGCTTCCACCTGCGGCGCTATCTGGTCGAACTGGAGCAGCAAGGCCTCGTCGCGACCTCGGTGCAGAGGAAGCTCGCCAGCCTGCGCGGGCTGTTTGCCTGGCTGCAGCAGCAAGGCAGCATCGGCAAGGACCCGGCGAAGCTGCTCAAGGGCCCGAAGGCCCCGGCGCGGGTGCCGCGTTTCCTCACCACCGGCGAAGTGGACCTGCTGCTGTCGCAGCCATTCGACGAATCGCCGCAGGGAGCGCGCGACCGCGCGATCCTCGAGGTCCTCTATTCGACCGGCTGCCGCGTCGCCGAATGCGCCGGCATGCAGCTCTCTTCGCTCGACCTCGACGAAGGCATCGTGCGCGTTCTCGGCAAAGGCCAGAAGGAACGGCTGGCGCTGCTCGGCCGCCCGGCGCGCACCGCGATCGCCACCTGGCTGCCCCTCCGCAAGCAACTGCTGCGCACGGCGCGCACGCTCGATCCCGGCACGCTGTGGCTCAACCGCTACGGCCGGCCGCTGAGTGCGCGCTGGGTGTTCCAGACGGTGGTCGACCGCGCTCGCGCCGCCGGCCTGCAGGCCTCGCTGACCCCGCACGGCCTTCGGCATTCGTTCGCCACGCACCTGCTCGATCGCGGTGCGGACTTGCGCACGGTGCAAGAACTGCTCGGCCACGCGCGGCTCGTCACGACCGAGATCTACACGCACGTGTCGATCGGTCGGCTGCGCGAGGTCTACGATCATGCGCATCCGCTCGGCGCTGCGCGCTCGGCGACGATGTCACCAGCGCCGAAGGGATCGTGATCACGAATCTCATGTGGTTCCGCTCCGGGAACGAAGTCTCTCACCGCCAGTGGCGCGATGTCCTGGGTGAACTGAAGGTCCAGCGGGCCACGATCGACGTTCCGACTCTGCGTGTGTGCGCAGCCGAGGTCGGCGTCACCGACCTGTTCGAGAAAGCCCAATTGGCCGCTAGTTGCGGCTGATCTGCCTGCGCGCACGACGACACCAGCCCCACCTCCCCGAGGACGAAAGCACTTCTCCGATTGTCGCCGTTGCGCCGCGCCCGCTGCGGGCGTCGGCTCCAACCTAGGCGGCCCGAGCCCGCCAATTCGCCCCCTCAATAGTTGGGCCGGTAGGCGTCCCACATCGCCGCGTGCCACGGAAACCACGAGCGATGCCAGGCATCGCTGTGCTCGGCCTGCATGTAGCGATCCATGTAGTCGAAGTGCGCAGGATGGTTCCACGCGTCCTTCAATCCCATCATGCGCGCCGCCAGCGCCGCGCCGACCCAACTGTTCGCAGTGCAGCAGCGCCGGTACGGATCGGCGTCCCACTTGGAGTTGTCCGACTCCGGATTGTTGCAGTGCGAGAAGCCCCACTCCGGCAGCCCGTCGTGCTCGCGCGTGTACTTGCCGTGGCCGCCGTTCCACACGCCGGCCGAAGTCTCCTTCACGTAGAACGTCTGGCCGTCCTCGGCGAAGTAGGCACCACCCTTGTCGCCGAGCAGCGGCGTCGACACGTAGTCGCGGCCGATCGCGAGCATGCGTTCGTCACCGAGCACCTTGCCGGCAAACAGGATCGGAAACTTGCGGCCGCTGCCGTGGCCGCCGATGCCCTGCCAGCGGCAGCCGCCGCGCAGGCACGCGTGCAGGTCGATGCCCTGCTGCACGAGCCGGATGAGCAGCTCCCGCTTCTGGTCGTTGCCGACGTCGAACTGCAGCGCCAGCACCGCACTGCCGACCAGCGCCGACGAGTCGCGCGCGTAGTCCGGCATGTTGTCGAGCGGGTGGCTGTAGCGCACCGGCCACTCCGGGAAGTGGTCGAGCCAGAGTCGCTCGAAGCCGCGCGCGACGACATCGAGAGGCGGCGCGTCGAGGACCGGCTTGATGCGCTGCAGCACCGTGAAGTCCATGTCGACGGCGCGGTGCCGCACGGCCTTGTCGCCGGCGACGTACGGTGGCCGGAACGCGTCGGGGGCAGGCACGACGCCAACGCAGGTCAGCACGGCGGCCGTCTGCAGCGTCGGCATCGCCTTGCCATCGGGACGGCTCACGACCGACACGATGCTCTTGCCGGCAGCGAGGGCGAGCGGCTTCTGCACCGACACGCCGAGCGCCACGTTGCGGGCGGCGTCGTAGCGTTCGCGTTTCTCGTCGCCGAACAGCGCACTGTCGTAGCCCTGCATCATCACGGCAGGATCCGGATCGATCATCGAGCCGTGCAGGACGCGACCGCCTTCCTCGACGCACTTCGGCGCGATCGCGACGATCGCGACGGGCCCGAGCACCCAGGGATCGCCGTTGGCGAAGGTGCCGATGCGGTGCACCTTGTCGAACTGCCACGTGATGCCGTGCCGCTCGATGCGGTCGGCGCGCTGCGGCAGGCCGGCCGGGTCGCCCAGCGGCGGCGCCGCCGGCGGCTCGGTCTGCGCCCACAGGGGCACGCAGGCGGTGAGGACGGAAACCGCGAAGACGGCGAGGACGGGGGGCGAGGCCATGGCGCCGACTGAGGCTAGTGGCGTTTCGACATTCGCACCAGCTTTGCCATGACCCTATGCTCGGGTTCGACACCACGGGCACGGGGCTCGCGGTCGCTCTCTCCATCACGCACCGGTCGCCCATGCCCGAAACCCGCGCTGCCGTACTCAACGCATTCGCCCAGCACCGTTGCTCTGCCATCCTCCGCACCAACGATCCCGATGCCGTGCGCCCCGCTCTCGAAGCGGCGATCGCCGGCGGCTTCCGCATCGTCGAAGTCACGTTGACGACGCCGGACGCACTCGAACACATCTCCGCCCTCAGTGAGCGGCGTGGCATCCTGATCGGCGCCGGCACCGTGCTGAGCGTCGACATGGCGAAGGAAGCGATGGCGGCCGGAGCCCGCTTCATGGTGTCGCCGGTCACCGACCCGTCGGTGATCACGTTCTGCCGCCAACACGACCTCGTGTCGGTGCCGGGCACGCTGACGCCGACGGAGATGATGACCGCGCATCGCGCCGGCGCCGACCTGATCAAGCTGTTCCCAGGCCCGGCCAACGGTCCCGACTTCCTGCGCGCGGTGCGCGGGCCGCTGCCGTTCCTGCGCATCTTCCCGACCAGTGGCGTCACCGAAGAGAACATCGACGCGTGGTTCGCGGCCGGCGCATTCGGTCTCGGGTTCGTCGCGTCGCTGTTCGACGCCGAAGACATCAAGGCACGCCGCTTCGATGCGATCACCGCACGCGCGGCGCGCATGCTCGCCAAGGTGAAGGCGCACGGACCGGCGACGCTGGCCAGCTGAGGCGCCGCGCTACGGGTGCACGTGCGCGGCGTGGCGGCCGAGCACCACTTCGCAGCCAACCCACACCGAGTGAACCTCCGACGCGAGGGCGTCGCTGTCGTCGAAGTCATACTGGGCCCGCACGCTGAACGCGTGCGATGGGCGGTACACCAGCAACGGCGATACGCGGATGCGATCGCAGCGCCACGGATCGTCGGCGCGACCGAACGCGCCACCGCCGAAGTGGCTCGCACCGGACCCCGAGGCCCAGTCGCCGCGGACCCCGGTCCCCCAGCGGTCAGCGATCGCGAACAGGGCTTCGACAACGACGCCGTGGTCGCGCAGGGTCGCCGCCGGCAACGCCACCGGGGAGCCCGGATCGCTCGCATCCACCTGCTCCCCCGCATCGAACTCGCGCGCGATCCACTCGCCTTGCAGCGACCACGGAGCGAACGTGCAGCAGTCGACTGCGTCCGCCTGCGGGCGCGGCGCCTGCCACGCGAAATCGAGGCCCCACAACAGCGTGCTCGTGTCGTCGCCGGTCGGGTTGGGGCCGGTCGCCAGCGAGGCACCGAGTTGCAGCGTCGACTCGGCCGCCATGCGGAAGGCGTGCGTGGCGCGCAGCGCGACCACGACATCGCCGAAAGAGCGCACCTCGGCCTGTTCGCGCAGTCGCCCGCCGATCGCCCGTTCTTCGTAGATCTCGTCGTTGGCCAGGAAGCTCGGCATCGTCTCGCCGTGCGCGTTCTGCACGGTGACCCCGAGCCAGCTGCGGGTCGGCCCGGGCGTCGACCACGAAACAGTGGCGCCCGGCCCGCGCATGCCATCGCCGCCGAACACACGCGACGCCACGATCGGCTGGTTCATCCAGTCGAGTGCGTGCGGATGCAGCGGGTTGCGCCCGCCGAACGGCGTGAAGAACGTGCCGGCGCGCAACTGCAGGCCACTGCGATGCGGCAACGTCTGCACGAAGGCCTCCTCCAGTTCGACCACCGTCTCGCCATCGCCGGGCGCGATCGACGCGATCAGGAACGCCCTGGCCTCGCACCAATCCTCGATCTTCCCGGCCATGGACAGCTCGGCCTGGCGCAGCGTGAAGCCGCGCTGCTTCGCATCGTGCGCGCCCCCGAACAACGTGGCGGCGACGTCGTCGCGTTCGCTGCTGCCACCGACTGCGGTCAGCAGCCCGAGACTGACGTCGAGCGAATGCAGCGAACCCGCCCGGCGCTCCTGCGCCAGCGCCGACGAACCGATGGCGAGGACGAGCGAACCAGGGAGAATGCCACGAAGACGATGGCGAGGGCGGATCATGCGCTGGCTGCGCAGTGCCGCTGCCCGGCGCAGGGTTCCACGATTTCTGGAACGCGCGCAACCTGCAGAATGCCGCGCAAACCACGCCTTGCCGCGCTGCGCGAAGGGATCTAACCTGCGCGCGCGTGTCCGATTCCCTGCCCACCCATCCACTGCGCGAACCCGGCCCTGAGCTGCAGCCGCACGTCGACCACGCACATGGCGTCGCGCGACGTCTGCTCGGCTGCGACCACCTCGCGCACGATGCCGTGCAGGAAGCGCTCGTCGCACTCTGGCGCGAAGCGATCCCACCGGTGGATCTGCGCGGCTGGCTGGTGCGCGCAGTGGTGTTTCGCGCACGCCATCTGCGCCGTTCGCTGCAACGCCGGCAGAAGCACGAACACGGCGCCGCGACCCACTGTGAACTGCACGCGGGCTGCGACAACCCGCTGCACCATGCCTACGCGCACGAACTCGGCACGCGCCTCGACCTGGCACTCGCCGAACTGCCGGGCGAGCAGCGCACCGCGTTCCAGTTGTTCGTCGACACCGGCCTCGACTACCGCGGCATCGCGCAACGGTTGGCGTTGCCGATCGGCACCGTGCGGTCGCGCCTGCACCGCGCCCGCCAGGCGTTGCTGGAAGCGCTCGACGACCACGACCATGCGTCGCGCGGCCCCAGCTCCTGATTCGCGGCTGTCGCCGCAGCATCCTCTTCCGTAGGCTGCGCGCCGTGTACCTGTCGCTGAGTTTCCTTGCGTTGGCACTCGGGCCGTTGCTCGTGTGGATCGCCAAGAGCCAACCGTGGTCGACGGTCAGCATCGACAGCTTCTGTCTCGTCACCGTCAGCGGCTTCGCGCTGCTGCATCTGCTGCCCGAGTCGGCGGCGCAAGCAGGCGACGTGGGTTGGTTGGTGTTGCCGTTGGCGCTGGTCGGCTTCCTGTTGCCGGCGATCGCCGAACGCACGCTGCATCACGGCCACCGCGGCATGCGTCGCACGGTGCTGCTGCTGGCCTTCCTCGGCGTCGCCGCGCACGCGACCCTGGATGGCTTTTTTCTCGCCAGCGACCGCACCACCGACGACCACGGGCACAACTTCGAACTGACGGCGTGGGCGATCATCCTGCACCGCGTACCCGAAGGCATCGGCATCTGGTGGATCGTGCCGCGCACACTCGGCTTCCTGCCCGCGGTCGCCGTCAGCGTCGTCAGCGTGCTGGCCACGTTGGCTGGCTACTTCCTGGGCGACGCGCTGATCACCGACACATCGCAACGCGCCATCGCGTTGCTGCAGGCGTTGCTGATCGGCTCGCTGCTGCACGTGGTGTTGCACGCGCACGTGCCCGCCCCGCGCAACCAGGGGCGCTTCAAGATCGTGTCGGTACTCGGCGGCGCGCTGGGCGTCTTCGTGCTGGCGAACGTGATCCACGACCACTTCCCGCCCGGCCCGAATGGCGGACCGATGCAGGTGTTCGTGAACCTGGCGATGGAATCGGCGCCGGCCCTGCTGCTCGCGTATCTGCTGGTCGGCCTCTGCCACGTCTTCATGCCGGCGAACTGGCTGCGCCGCATGAACCAAGGCCCGGCCTTCGTGCAGGCGTTGCGCGGCGTTGCGGTCGGGTTGCCGCTGCCGGTGTGTTCGTGCGGCGTCGTGCCGATCTATCGCGAACTCATCCGCAAGGGCACGGCGATCGCCGCCGCAATTGCGTTCCTGGTGGCAACGCCCGAACTCGAACTGGCCGCGGTGATGCTCACCTGGCAACTGATGGGTGGCGAAGTGGCGTTGGCGCGCATGCTGATGGCCGCCGCACTGGCGCTCGGTGTAGGGGTGCTGGTGGCGTCGTTCGCGGGCCGCACGACGGCAAAGGCGGCGGACGAAGCCGGCGCGATGCCGGCGACAACGACCGGCACCGTCGCCCAGCGCCTGCGGACCGCGGTGCGGTTTGGCTTTGGGCCCGCGGTCGACAACACCGCGACGTGGATCGTCGTCGGACTGTTGTTGTCCGCCATGCTGATGCCGTACGTCGACAAGGAGTGGTTCGCCGCGTTGCCGGCGGGCCTCGATGTGCCGATCGCCGCGTTGATCGGACTGCCGTTGTACGTGTGCGCCACCGGCAGCACGCCGCTGGCCGCGATGCTGCTCGTGCAGGGCCTGTCGCCGGGAGCGGTGCTCGCGTTGATGCTCACCGGGCCGGCGACCAACATCACCACGTTCGGCGTGCTCGCCCGCCTGCACGGCGCGCGCGTCGCCGTGGTGTTCGCCGTAGCGATGGCCGGTGGCGCGATCGGACTCGGCTACCTGGCCAACTGGCTGTTGCCCACCGTGCAGGTGGCGGGATTCCAGTCCCACGAGCACGGGCATTCGACTCTCCGCTGGATCGCGCTCGGCGCACTCGCCGCGGTGTTCTTGTTCTCGCTGCTGCGCCAAGGCATGCGGCCGTTCCTCGAACGCTTGTTCGAGTCGCCGGCGAACCTCGCGCACGGGGAAGCAGCGGGCTGCTGCGATGACGATCATGGCGATGGGCACGGCCACCACCACCACCACGGCCACTCGCATCCCCCGCAGTCCCCTGGCGCCCTTGTCGAGCCGACGGCATCGCAATACGTTGCCGTACGTCAGAAGCCGCTGGCTCCCATGCAGAAGCCGCCTGGCGGTTCCGACTGTTGCCACTGAGGGAACGGTCGGGCTGCCGCGGAAGAAACCCGATCCGGAGACAGGAACATGCGCCGATTGCCCCTGTTGGTTCTCGTCCTTGCCGTCACGGCGATCGCACGATGCGTCGCGACCCAGACCGTATTGCGCTCGTGGGCCTTCGGGCTCACGGCGATTGGCGATGTCGATGGAGATGGCAAACGCGACTTGCTGCGCCTCATCGGTTCGCAGTTCTCGGTGTACTCGAGCTTCACCGGCGCGCTGCTCGCCCAGCACACGCTGACTTCGGCCGTGAACCCATGGTTGCTGGGGAACGCCGGGGATGTCGATGGCGACGGACGCGACGACGTGTTCTTCCATTGCTGGAATCCAACGCAATCGGAGATTCGCGTCGTCTCCGCCTTCACCGGGGCGGCTCTGTACACGTACCTGACTTCACCTATCGGCGGGCATGCCGCTCGGCTGTCGGACCTCAATGGCGATGGCAAGGCGGAGTTCGCCCGCGGCGATGCCACGGCGATCGTCAACGGCATGGCGAACGCCGGACGCCTCGACATCGTCGACGGTGCCACCGGCGCCATCCTGCGCCAGACCTTCGGTACAGCTGCCGAGGAGCAGCACGGGCGCGTGCACGGCGTGGGCGACCTCAACGGCGATGGGCATCTCGACTACGTCCTGCAACGGCCATCCAACACTGCGACTGCGTTTTCCGGCGCGACCGGGAACGCGCTGTACACCGTGCCTGGCTACTTCCTCGGCCATGGCGTGAATGACCTCGGCGACGTCGACGGCGATGGGCGCGACGACTTCACGCATTCCTACTCCGCATCCGGCAAGGGCTGGGCGTTCGCCGGCTGGCACATCGTGTCGGGCGCGACCGGAAGCGCGATCTGGAACTACTCGATCCCGTTCTCCGGCTACGCCTACTGGAACCTGCAGGGCATTGGCGACATCGACAACGATGGCCATGCCGACCTGCTGTTCCGCGGCTCCCTGTACGACTTGACGATCGGCAACACGGTGGTGTCCGGCCGCGACCGGATCACGCGCTTGTTCGAGTTCCCGCAGTCGCTCGGCATCTTCTTCGCCAGCCCTGGTGACGTCGACGACGACGGCATCCTCGACTTGTTGAGCTCCCCCGCCAACGGCGCCTCGACCCAACTGCGTTCCGGGCAAGCGCCGGGCGTACTGTCCCTCGGTCAGCCATGTCCAAGCTCGACCGGAACCGCACCGAAGATCGGTGTCAGCATCGGCGCCCGCCTCAACCGGAACTTCACGATCAACCTCTCCTGCGCCAGCCCGCACTCCGTCGTCGCCGTGCTCGGCCTGGGCTACGACAACACGTCGTGGAACGGCGTGCCGCTGCCGATCGACATGGGCAGCATCGGCTGGAACGGTTGCTTCTGGCGCGTCGCGCCGGTGACCCAACCGGAGGCGACGCTGGTCCCGCTCGGTGGCCAACTCCAAGCCGCGCAACACTGGGAGTATGTGCCGGGCTACCCGGGCTTGCTCGGCCTCGACATCTACTCGCAGTGGGCCGTCTTCGAACTGAGCCCCCGCGGTCCGATCGGCTCGGTGACGCGCGCGGTCCGCACCCGGATCGTGCCCTGATCCGCCGCGTTCGATTCGTGGCAACGGCAACGCTCGACCGCTAGGTTGCGCCGATGGCGCGGGGTCTGTTCGTCCACACCAGCAATCGCCTCGAGGAACTGCTCGAAGCGCTCGCCACCGTGCTGGGCGAGGACCCGCTCGACCCACTGCAGGACGAAGTCGTCGCGGTGCCGAGCCAAGGTCTCGCCCGCTGGTTGCGGATGCGCCTCGCCGAGAAGTTCGGCATCGCCGCGAGCCTGCACCTGCCGTTTCTCGGCGCCTGGTTCGGCGGCTTGAGCCAACGCGCAGCGCCCACTCCGACCGGACCCAACGACCCGCTGCGCAAGGACGTGCTGCCGTTCCGGCTGTGGCGCATCCTGCGCGACCCGGAGGCGGCGAAGGACTGCGGTCCTGCCGTCGACTACTGCAGCGACGATCCCGACGACCAGAAGCGGCTGCAGTTGTGCCTGCGCCTCGCGCGTGTGTTCGACGACTACCAGGTCTACCGGCCGGAGATCCTCGCGCGCTGGAGTGCCGGCGACGACACCAGGGAACTCGGCCCGCACGCGGGTTGGCAGGCGCGGCTTTGGCGACGGCTGCTGCGCGACATCGGCTGTGCCGGCACCGATGCGGCACAACCGGCGACCGAGAAGCGCAGCCGCAAGCGGCCCGCCGACCAAGGCCCCTTGCTGTTCTCGACGCCGCTGCCCGCGACCGTGCCCACGCGCAGCGAACCGATCCGCACCGTGCTGCTGCAGCAACTGCTCGCCGATCCGGACCGCGCCCGCACGCTGCTGCCGCAACGCCTGTCGGTGTTCGGCGCACACACGTTGCCGCCGGCCTTCCTCGACCTGCTCGGCACCTGCGCCGCGCACGTGCCGGTGCACCTGTTCGTTCCCGAGCCCGCCCCGTTCGCCGATGGCGGCGTCGACAACCCCTGGCTCGCCGCGTTTGGCAGGAAGGCGCGCGAGTTCGCCGGCATGCTCGCCGATTTCGACGGCAAGCAACGGGCGCCGCTGCACCGCCTCGACCTGGCGCAACTCGCCGGCCGCACGCCGCAGCGCCCGGCGGCGACCCTGTTGCAGCACCTGCAGCAGGAGATCTCCGAACTCGACCGCCCCGGCACGGGCGCGCCGCCGCACGTGGTCGCCACCGACGACGCAACATTCCGCGTGCACGACTGCCACTCGCCGCAACGCGAACTCGAAGTCGTGCGCGACCAGATCCTCGCCGCCTTCGCCAAGGACGCTTCGCTGCAGCCACACGACGTGTTCGTGCTGGTGCCCGACATCGAGACCTACGCGCCGATCGCGCACGCGGTGTTCGGCCCGGTCGCCGAACATCTGCCGTTCCACGTCGCCGACCGCAGCCCAGTGCGCGACCTGCCGATCTGCAGCACGCTGTTCGCGATCCTGCAGTTGCTGCAGCGCCGCGTCGAAGTGCACGACCTGTTCCGCATCCTCGAAGAGCCCACGGTGCATCGGCGCTGCGGCCTGTTCGCCGGCGATCTGTCGCTGCTGCGCGAACGCTGCGAACGCGCCGGCATCCGCTGGGGCATCGACGCCGAATCGCGGGCCCGAACGTGCCGCGTGCCACCGTTCGGCGACAACGCGTGGCGCCCCGGCCTGCAACGGCTGCTGCTCGGCATCGCCACCGGCCCGATCGACGATCTCGTCGGCGGCGTGCTGCCGTGCGCAGATGCGACGAGTGGCCGCGACGAGGCGCTCGGACGCTTCGTCACCTTCGTCGAGACGTTGTTCGCGGCCCTCGAACCGCTGAACCGGCCGCAGACCCTGGCGCGCTGGGCGGACCTGCTCGACGACCTCGTCGCCGGCACGTTCGCGGCCGAAACCGCGGACGAACAGTCGGCCTTGGCCAGGCTCCGCGTCGCCACCGCGATGCTGCGCCAGATCGACGGCGAAACCGGCCTGCACGACGCCCTGTCGCCGCGCGTGCTGCAGGACTGGCTCGACCAGGCGCTGCAACAGAGCGCCGGCAGCCGCGGCTTCCTCGCCGGCGCGGTCACGGTCGGGGCGTTGCTGCCGATGCGCACGGTGCCGGCGCGCTGCATCTTCGTCTGCGGCCTCGCCGATGCGACGTTCCCCCGCCGCACGCAGCCGCTCGCGTTCGACCTGGTCGCGCAGGCGCGCCGCCCCGGTGATCCCGACGTGCGCCTCGACGACCGCCAGCTGTTCCTCGATGTGCTGCTGGCGGCGCGGCAGCAACTGCATCTGTGCTACGTCGGCCACTCGCAGAAGGACGACAGCGAATGCGCGCCGTCAGTGGTGCTCGCCGAACTGCTCGACCTGCTCGATCGCACGACCGCCGCGCGCGACGGCGCCTCGGCGCGAGCCGCCATCGTCGTGCGCCACCCACTGCAGCCGTGGAGCCATCGCTACCGCTACGGCAACGATGCGCGCTTGTTCACGTTCACGCGGGCGCGCCTGCCGTCGGCCGGCGAACGCCGTGACGAGACGCCGTGGTTCACGACGCCGGTTTCGCCGCCGGCGGAACTCGACGGCGACGAGATCCCGCTCGATCGCCTGCTCGAGTTCTGGAAGCACCCACCGCGCTTCTTCCTGAAGTACGTGGTCGGCGCCTACGTGCGCGACGAATCCGACATCGACCTGACCACGGAGCCGTTCACGCTGAACCACCTCGACAAGTGGCGGGTGCAGGACCAGATCGTGCAACGCGCCGACCGGCCGTCGACGCCGGAACTCCGGCTCGCCCTGGCGCGCGCTACCGGGCAGCTGCCGGCGTTCGGTCCCGGCGACGCGCAGTTCGTTGCGCTCGACGATGAGACGCAGTCGTACCTGGTCCGGGTGGCGAAGTACGGACCACGCCACCGCCGCACGCTCGACGTCGACTGCGGCGCCGTGCGGATCCACGGCGAAATCGACGGCCTGACGCGCGACTGCCTCGTGCGCCATCGCATGGCCAAGATCAAACCGAAGGATCGGATCGCGGCCTTCATCGTGCACGTGCTGGTGGCGCTCGCGCGGCAAGCCGGCGGGGCGGACTGGCCGGACCGCACCGTTGTGCTCGGCAAGGAACCCGACAAGCAGCACACCCTGAAACCGCTGGAACCCGACGCGGCGAAGGCGATGGCGACGCTGCTGGTCAAGGGCTACCACGCCGGACTGCGCGCGCCCCTGCCGTTCTTCTCCGAGACGTCGGCAAAGTTCTACGAGAAGCTGCCGAACAACGAGGATGCCATGAAGGCGGCGCGCAGCGAGTGGATGCCCGGCATGAACGACTTCCACAAGGAGTCCGACGAAGCCGAAAACGTGCTGTGCTTCCGTGGCGAGGATCCGCTGGAGCGCGGTGAGTTCGCGACGTGGGCCCGGGATTTGTTCGCGGCACTCGCCGACGCCGAGGCAGCGCCATGAGTTTCACGCCGTTCGAACTGGCGACGACGCCGCTCGAGCCGGGCACCGTGCTGCTGGAAGCCAGCGCCGGCACCGGCAAGACCTACACGTTGGTCGGCATCCTGCTGCGGCTGTTGGTCGAAGGCCACATCGAGCGGCTCGACCAGGCCCTGGTGGTGACGTTCACCGTCGCCGCCACCGAGGAACTGAAGAACCGCATGCGCGCGGCCCTGCGTGCCGCCCTGCAGGCAACACAGAAGCCCGGCGCCGACGCCTTCCTGAACCAGCTCGCGGCGCGCCCCGGCGCCGCCGCGAAGTTCACGGCGGCGCTCGCCGCGTTCGACCAGGTGGCGATCTCGACGATCCACGGCTTCTGCAACCGCCTGCTCGACGAGACCGCGTTCGAGAGCCATGCGCCGTTCGCCGTCGAGTTCACGCCCGACCCGCTGCCGCTGCTGCAGCAAGCCGCCGCCGACGCGTTGCGACTGCAGTACGAGCCTGGCATCACTGCCCGCAGTGCGTTGGTCGAGCAGGGCGACTTCACGCCGGGCAAGCTGGTCGAGACCTATCGCCTGTGGCGGCGCCATCCGGACGTCGCGCTGCCGCCGGCACCGCCGGATCTGCCGACTGTGCTCGCCGACCTGCAAGCGGCGTTGCAGGCATGCGCCGACGAGTGCGACATCGACGCACTCGCCGACGTCGGCCGGATCGTCTGGGCCAAGGGCAAGAGCCCGTTCACCGAACCACTCGACACCGAGCTACCGCGCCTGCGCGAGCGACTGCTGCGCACTCCGGGCCTCGTATTGTCGACGCTCGTCATGCTGGCGCCGCGGCAGAAGCAGAAGAAGGTGCATCTGGTCGCGACGCGGGACGAGATCTACAGGCGCCCCTTCTTCGTCGCCTGCGAACGCGTCGCCGCCGCCGTCGACGCCGCCGTGCCGCACCTGCGCGCCACGCTGCTGCACGCGATGCACGAACGCGTCGAACTCGGCAAGCAGACGTCCGGCGTGCTCACGTTCGACGATCTGCTGCTGCGCGCGCACGCGGCGCTGAAGGACCCGGCCCGGCGGACGACGCTGCTGGCGGCGCTGCGCCAGCGCCACACCGTGGGCCTGATCGACGAGTTCCAGGACACCGACACGCTGCAGTACGAGATCTTCGCCGACTGCTTCGCCGGCCGCTCGCTGTTCCTGATCGGCGATCCGAAGCAGGCGATCTACGGC
>SXPB01000346.1 GCA_005776475.1 Planctomycetia bacterium | reverse complement strand
GGTCCACATGATCGAGACGATGTCGAAGCTGCGCAACGTGTCGAAGAAGCTGACCCAGCTCAAGGGCCGCGAGCCGTCGATCGAGGAAGTGGCGGAAGCAGCGCAGGTCTCGGTGGACGAGGCCAAGCGCGTGATGAAGATCAGCAAGCACCCGATCTCGCTGGATCGCCCGATCGGCGATTCCGAGGACTCGTACTTCGGCGACTTCATCGAGGACGAGTCGGTCGAGAGCCCGGTGCAGTCGGCCAGTCGCGAGATGCTGAAGGAACGCATCGAGTCGGTGCTGAGCACGCTGACGTTCCGCGAGCGCGAGATCATCAAGCTCCGCTACGGCATCGGCGACGGCTACACCTACACGCTCGAAGAGGTCGGCCGCATCTTCCGGGTGACCCGCGAACGCGTGCGCCAGATCGAAGCCAAGGCCGTGCGCAAGCTGCAGCACCCGGTGCGGGCGCGGCGGCTGGGCGGCTTCTTCGACAGTGCGGTCGGCGAAGGCGGGTGAGCCGGCAGGGGGGCGGGCCCGGTTCCGCTCCCCGCTTGGCGTCCAGGGCGGCTCCAGCATCCCGGTTCCGGCGCGAACTGCGTCTTGAGCGCGCCCCGGCCCTGGCTAGGATGCGCGCCCCGCTGCCCGCGGCCTGACCCTGGGACACAAGTGCATTCACTCGTCAAGAAGTTGTTGGAGCTGCAGAAGGTAGACCTGGAGATCTCGTCCCTGACCAAGGACATCGACGCCTTGCCCGCCGAGGAGCAGAAGCGGAGGCGCAAGCTGGACGAGCTCGAGCGGACCATGACCGAGCGCCGGGCGCGCCACCAGAAGACCGAGCTCGAATCGCGCGCGCTCGACAAGGCGGTGCGCGGCAGTGACGACGAGATCAAGCGCCTCAACGAACGCTTGAACATCGTGCGCAACAACGCCGAGTACCAGGCCACGCTGTTCCAGATCGAAGCGGTGCGCAAGGATCGCGATGTGACGCAGGACGAGTGCCTGAAGTTGCTCGAGTCGGCCGAAGCGCAGAAGGGCGAGCTCGTCGCGGCGGAAGCTGCCCACGCCGAGGAGAAGAAGATCTTCGATGCCTTCCTGGTCGAGGCCGACAAGCTGCGCAACTCACGCGCCGGCGCCATCGGTGCCGCCAAGGAACGGCGCAAGCCGCTGACCGAGGGCATCCCCGACGACTTGCTGCGCGAGTACGACGGTCTCTACAAGACGCGCGATCGGCAGGCCGTCAGCCCGGTCGAGAACAGCTTCTGCCAGGGCTGCTACAACAAGATCACCATGAACGACACCGCCCGGCTGCTCGGCCTGTCGGCGGTGGTCCGCTGTGGCAGCTGCCAGCGCATCCTCTACCTGTCCAAGTGAACCGGACGGCCGGTCGCTGACGCATGGCGCGTTCCATCCATCCGATCGTCGTCGGCACCGCCGGCCACATCGATCACGGCAAGAGCAGCCTGGTGAAGGCGCTCACCGGCATCGATCCGGACCGCCTCAAGGAAGAGAAGGAACGCGGCCTCACGATCGATCTCGGGTTTGCGCGGCTGAAGCTCGCCGACGGTCGCTGGCTCGGGCTCGTCGACGTGCCCGGCCACGAACGCTTCGTGCGCAACATGGTCGCCGGCTGCACCGGGCTCGATCTGGCGATGCTGGTGGTCGCCGCTGACGACGGCGTGATGCCGCAGACGATCGAGCACGTCGACATCATCGACCTCCTGCAGGTGCGCGGCGGGCTGATCGTGTTGACCAAGATCGACATGGTCGATCCGGCCTTGGCCGACATGGCGGTCGACGAGGTCAAGAAGCTCGTGCGCGGCACCGTGCTGCAGGACGCCGAGGTGGTGCGCGTCAGTTCCCTCACCGGCGAGGGCATTCCCGAGTTGAAGCAGAAGCTCGAAACGCTGGCGCTGCAGGTCGAACCGCGCACCGCGCACGGCCCGTTCCGGATGCCGATCCAGCGCGTGTTCTCGCTGCCGGGCATCGGCACGGTGGTGACCGGCATCCCGATGACCGGCTCGGTCCGGCCCGGCGACGAAGTCGAGATCCTGCCGCTCGGCGAGAAGGCCAAGGTGCGTGGCATCCACGCCTACGGCGGCAAGGTCGACGAAGCGGTCGCCGGCCACAGCACCGCGTTGTCGATGCCCGAAGCCAAGGAATCCGGCGTGCATCGCGGCATGGTCGTCGGCGAACCCGGTGCGTTTGCGGCCGGCGATGCGGTCGACATCGACCTGGTGATGACGCGGCGCTCGCCGCACCTCGTGCACCGCGCGCCGATCCGCTTCCACACCGGCACCGTCGAAGTGCGCGGCCAGCTGCTGCTGCTGGACCGTGATCACGCCGGCCCGGGCGACTCGATCGTCGCCCGCGTCGAACTCGACGAAGACGTCTGCTGCGCGCACAACGACCGCTTCCTGCTGCGCCTGCAGAACCCGGCGCAGACGGTGGGCGGCGGCAAGGTGCTGCGGCTGTCGAAGTCGGGCCGCTACCGCCGCAAGGACCTCGGTCTCGAACTGGTCGGCATCCTCGCCGCCGGCGACAAGCCCGAAGCGCGCCTGCTGCACGAACTCGAGCAGGCCGGTCCCGAAGGCCGCACCGTCGACGACCTGTCGCGCGCGATCGAGGCGTCGGATGCGACGGTGGTGGAAACGCTGGCGCGCATGCCCGAGGTCGAACTGCACCAGAAGGCGATGCGGGCGTTCCTGCGTTCGCACGCGACGGCCGGTGAAACGGAACTGCTGCAGTCGGTCGATCGCATGCTGCAGAAGCGCGCCGCCGCCGCGTCGGTGAAGCGCGCCGCGATCCGGACCACGAAGACGCTGCCGCAATCGCTGATCGAACACGTGTTCGATCGCCTGCAGGCCGCCGGCCGCGTGCGCACCGGTCGCCAGGGCCAGGTGCTGTTCCTCGAACGGCTGCGGCCGCTGCCCGCGGACCAGCAGAAGAAGTTCGACCAGCTGGTGACGGAGTGCGAAACGCGCGGTTTCCGGCCGCCGGAGCTGCACGAACTCGTCGCCGTGATCGGCCTCGATGGCGATGCGCTCGGTTCACTGCTCGACCGCGCCCAGGACGAAGGCAAGATCGACAAGGTCGGCGACCACTACTACGGCGCCTCGATCGTGAAGCGGGTGATGCGCGCGATCCGCAAGAACTGCCTGCTGCACGCCGAAGTGCTCGACATCCCGTCGTTGCGCGACGGCCTCGACACCAGCCGCAAGTACCTGAGTCCGCTGCTCGAGTACGTGGATGCCCTGGGGCTGACCGTGCTGCGCGGCGGGGTTCGCCGCCTGCTGCCGTCGTCGGATGCCAACCGCGAGCTGGCTGCCGAAGGCGGCTAGGCCCGCTGGCAACGGCGGTTCCCGGTACCATGCCGCCACCGGGCGAGCGATGCCGTCGGAGCATCAGTCGGCACGCCGCCGCAGCCGATAGCGAGACGTTCCCTTGTGGAACGGAGACTCCAATGAGCGGCGACCAAACGCGTAACGACGACAACGACATCCCCGAAGACGACTTCGTCATCGAGGACCTCGCTGGCAAGGGGGACGACCTCGACCAGCTGTTCGCCGCCCCGGGCACCAACAAGAAGCCGACTCCTGCCGCGGGCACGCCGCCCGGCGACGAAGAGGACGCGCTGTTCACCGACCATACGCAGGGACTGCGGCCGTCGGAGTCGTTCGCCGGCAAAGGTGCGTTCGCCGAGGACGCGCCGTCGACGTGGCGTGGCGAAGAACTCGATCTCGAAGCAGTCGGCGTGCCGTCGGCGGAGACGCCCGAACAGGCCGATCCGCAACTGGCCGAAGTCGAGGCGACGTTCACCGAGGAGCTCGGGTCGTTGCTGGAGAGCGACGAGGAGTTCGCGCTCGACGCCGAGAAGGAACTGGAACTCGTCGACGCTCCGTCGGCAGACGGCGTCAGCGAGATCGAACAGTCCGGCCCGTTCGTGCTCGACGATGGCGAGGGCACCTGGCAGGACGAGGCGACTGCGCCCGCCGAGCAATCGACCGACGACGCCGACGCGCCGCCGGTCGAAGTCGCCGATGGCGAACCGGTCGAGGCCGCGGCGGAGTTCGCCGAGCCCGCGCTGGTTGCCGACGACGCGCCGACCGAACCGGGTTGGGAGCCGCTGCCGGAAGCCGATGTCGACCAACTCGCCGAAGTCGGCGACCTGGCCTTCACCGATGCCGAAGGCAATGCCGCGAGCGAAGCAGCCGCCGAGCCGGCGCTGGTTGCAGGCGAGAACTACGGCGAGGAACTCACCGCGCACGATGGCCACGACATCTACGCCGACCAGGAGCCGGCTCCGGTGCTGGTCGGACCGCGCGCTGGCACGCCGGGTCGCTTCCGCCGCGTGTTGGTCACGATGGCGGCGGCGTCGCTGCTGCTCGGTGGAGCCGCCGTGATGGTGCTGCGACCGGAGTGGATCGGGCTTGGCCTCGAACCCGCCACCGTCGAGCAGGTCGCCGTGCAGCGCCCTGAGGTGAAGGTCGTCGTGCCGGCGCCGACGGCGCTGGAAACGCCGAAGCCCAAGATCGCCGCTACGGAGCCAAAGGCCACGACGCAACCCGTCGCGGTGACGACGCCGGAGCCGAAGGTGACGCCACCGGTCGAGACCAACGACCCGACGCCGACCGCCGTCGAGGTGCCGACGAAGCCTGTGCCCGAGCCCGTGGCCGTGCCGGTGCAACCGGTGGCGATCCCGGAGCCGGTCGCAACGCTGACGCCGACGCCCACCACGCAGGAACCTGGACTCGTGGCACCGGTGACCCCGCCGTCGACTTCGACGTCGCCGGTTGCCGTGGCATGGCCAACGACCGCGGAACAGAAGCCGAAGCCGCGCACCGGCAGCGGCCTCGTGCGCGTCGGTGACAACACGATGATCGACGGAGCCGTGCCGGACACGACCAAGGTCGTGCGGGCGGTCGAGGGCATGCTGCCGGGCACGCGCGCGTTCGCGCAACTGCACAACGGCAACTACTTCATCGGTTCGATCAAGGTCGCCACCGCCGAACGCGTGACGCTGCGCGTCAACGACGGCGAGGTCACGTTGGCTTCGACCGACATCGCGCGCATGACGCAGCTCGGCTCGGCCGACTATGAGGAGTTGCAGAAGGCCACCTCGGGCTTCGTGCGCCTCACCAACAACAACCGGCTGGTCGGTGGCATCCTGAGCCAGGTTGCCGACGACCACGTCGTGCTCGAGTTCCGCAGCAACCGCGTGATGTTGCCGAAGTCGGCGATCGGCGAAGTGGTGCAGGGCGTCGACGAAAGCGGCGTGCGCCTGGACGTGACGCGCGAAGAAGACGACTGGTTGCGCACGCTGGCCGGACGCCAGCTCGGCACCGGGATGCCGGCCAACCAGGCGTTGGCGCCGACGAAGCCGGGATCGAGCCCGTCGCCGACTCCGCCCGCCACGGGACGGCAGCGCTGAGATCGCCGGGCGGGTAACCTGCCGCCCGCTTGGAATCCTGTCTCGAGTGCGGCAACCACGACATGCGGGTGCGTGTCGTCGCTGGTTCTCCGGTGCATGAGTGCGGCCTGTGTGGCGCGCGCTTCGGCGACCGGTGGGCGGTGGCGTCGTTGCGCGATGCCGAGGAAGCGCGCGGCCGCGGCGTCGCCGCGGGGGTGTGGCCACTCGTGCGCGTGCTCGAACGTTTGCCGGGGCTCGTCGTCCGCAGTTCGCTGGCGGGCGACGAAACGGCGCGCACGCTGCCGTTCGTCGAACTCGGTGCGACCGGCGCCGACTGCTTGCAGCAGCTGGAAAACCTGGCCAAGTCGCTGCGCCTGGCCGGCTCCGGCTTGCGCCTGCACTGGATCGTCGAAGTCGAGTACCAGCACCATCTCGCCTTCGTGCTCAAACCCCGGCATGGCGGGGGAGCGGTGACTCCGGCGATGGTGCGCGACGCGGCGATCGACGTGGAGGCCCTGTGGCAGCAACTGGAACGTGACATGCGTCTGTCGTGGTGGCGGCATGCGGGACCGTCGCCGCTGCGGTAGGCTGCCGCGGTCGCCGAGGCTGCCGATCAACCGACCCCGATGCCGATGACCCCGTTGCGTTGCCTGTGGGCATTCTTGTTCCTGTTCGTGTCGTTGCCGGCGCAGGCCGACGAGGCGCGGCTCGATGCGGTGAAGGAGTTCGTCAAGTACGTCAAGAAGACGAAGGACGAGGCTCTGCTGGTCGAGGCAGTGCTGACCTTGAAGGGCAACGAATGCGTGCCCGCCGCCGAGGAGCTGTTCAAGATGCTGCGGCATCCGTCCGGCGTCGTGCAGCAGACGGCGCTCAAGGTGCTCGAGACCTACACGCAGGAGTCGACCTACGCGCCGTGGCTCGACGGTCTGCCGAAGAACAAGGACGCCGAGCAGGTGGCGTTGATCATCAAGGTGGTCGGCAGCGCCAAGATGAAGAGTGCGGTGCCGGCGATCGAAGCGGCGGGCGGGGACCCGAAGGCGGCGGTACTGGTGAAGTACGAAGCGGCACGCGCGCTGCGCACGATCGGCGACGCCGGCCAGACGCCGATGCTCGGCAGCCTGATCGTCGACAAGGAGCCGCAGGTGCGCATGGCGGCGCTCGACACGGTGGCGGCGCTCAAGGCGACGGCCCATGCCGGGGCGGCCGCCAAGGCCCTCGATGATCCCGAGTGGCAGGTGCAGGCGGCGGCGGTGGCGGCGGTCGGTGTCGTGCGGCCGCAGTCCGCGGTGCAGCCGTTGATCGACCTGATGAAGCAGTCGGGCCGCTTGCGCGTCGAATGCGCCGAGGCCCTGTTCCGCATCACCGCGCTCGACTTCGGCGTCGATCCTGAACGGTGGCAGACGCAGTGGAACAACCTGATGTCGATCCCGGGCTGGCGCATCCCCACCGACGAGGAGCTGAAGAAGAAGGCCGAGGGCCGCAAGAAGTACGACGCGCTCTACGGCAAGAAGGAGAACACCACGACCGCGTTCGCCGGCATCCCGACGACGTCGACCAACGTGCTGTTCATCATCGACGTGTCGGGCTCGATGGACGACCTCGTCGTCGAGATCGAGAAGTTCCAGGGCTATCGCGACCGCAAGCGGTTCACCATCGTGCAGACCGAGCTGATGAACGCGATCGAGGGCCTCACGGCGAACACGAACTTCGACATCGTGGCGTTCGCCACCGACATCAAGCCGTGGAAGGGCCGCCTGGTGCCCGCCAACGTCGTCAACAAGGACGCCGCCAAGGGCTGGGCGCGCGGCTTGAAGCCGATCGGCGGCACCGAGGACCAGAGCACCGCGCTGGCGGGGCTTGGCGGGGCCGCCAACCTCGATGCCGGCAAGACCAACACGCTGAAGGCGTTGTTGTTCCCGTTCGGCATCGATCCCGAGAACCCGCCGAAGGCGGTCATCACCGGCTTCGACAAGACCGCGATCAAGAGCCCGCTCGACACCGTCTACTTCCTGAGCGACGGCCGGCCGTCGGTCGGCAAGCTGATCGAGACCAACGAGATCCTGAAGGAAGTGCGCAAGCACAACGAGATCTACCGCATGGTGATCCACACCATCGCGATCGGTGACTTCCAGAAGGAGTTCCTGCAGCAGCTGGCCGAGGAGAACGGCGGCGTGTTCGTCGATCTCGGCCGCTAGACGCGGCCCGCGGGCGCGTCGAGCAGGTTGCGCGGCCGCAGCAGCAACGCCAGCATCGCCGCCGCGAGCCCGACGACGGCAGCGACGGACAACGCCTGGCCGAGTCCCGAGTCGGCATGCACGTGGAACAGCGCCACGTTGATCGCCGCGTAGACGGCGCGCGCGCCGAGCGACAACACCGACAACACCGTGGTGCGCGTGGCGGAGCCGATGCGGTGGTTGACGAAGTCGCTGAGCAGCGCCTGGTGCAGTCCGAACGGCACCTGCTGCACGAACAGCATCGCTACGCCGAGCCACGCCAGGGACCGCGACGGGTCCCCGTCGGCCGCGCTGTACCGTTCCCACGCCATCACGCCCAGCGACGCACACAGCACGATCGGCATGCCCCAGAACAGCGCGCGCCGGCCGACCCGTTCGACGAGCCAGGGCAGGCACGCGCTGAACGGTGCCGCGAACAGGTTCATCGCCGCGAACAACACGCCGACGAACAGCGGGTCGAGCAGGATCGGCTCGGCGGCGCCGGCCTCGCGCAGCCACGGTTGGTAGGCGTGGAACGGAAAGCGCAGCAGCGCGAACAGCACGATCCAGTAGCCGAGCAGCCACAACACCGCCGGGCGGCGCACTTCCTGCGCCACGGCCCGCGCGAACGCCGGCAACCGCAGCCGCCCTTGGTGCGGCGGCGAACGCAGGAAGACGGCGATGACGGCAGCACCGAGGCACAGCATCGCCGTGGCGACGATCGGCAGCGCCCACGCGTCGCCGTTGGCATTGCCGAAGCGCACCAGCAGGCCACCGAGCAGGAACGCCGCCCCGGTGCCGAGCATGCGGCGCGCGCCGATGCCGGACTCTGTGCGCAGGAACCGCCACTCCTGGTCGTGCTCGCGCAGCGACTCGTAGAGCAGCGCCGCCGGTGGCCCCGACAACACGGCATGGCCGAGGCCGAGCAGCACTTCGCCGAGCAAGAAGCCACCGTAGGTGGGCCAGACCAGCAGCGACAGGAACCCGGTGGCCAGCAACAGCGGTCCGGCCACCAGCATGGGCTTGTAGCCAAACCGGTCGGCGAGCATGCCGGTGGGCACTTCGGCCACGAACATCGCCAGGTAGTAGGCGCCGACGATCTCCCCGTACTGACCCGCATCCATGCCGTGGTGCTGGAAGAACAGGAACAGGAACGGCACGCATGCGAACGGGTAGGTCAGCAGTGCGTAGGCGCGCAGCCTTGCGAGTTGTCGGGCGAGCGGGTCCAGAAACGAGCACCGTCGCCATTGTCGGCCTGCGGCACAACCGTTTCCCGCTTCCCGCTGCCTTGCAATCGCTTCGTGCTGCGGCATCCTGAGGCGCGCCCATGCCTGCCTTCGTCGACTTCCGCAGCGACACGATGACCGTGCCGACCCCCGCCATGCGCGCGGCGATGGCGGCGGCGAAGGTCGGCGACGACGTCTGGGGCGAGGACCCGACGGTGCGCGAACTGCAAGACGAGGGCGCGGTGCTGCTCGGCAAGGAGGCCGCCCTGTTCCTGCCGTCGGGCACGATGGCGAACCAGGTGGCGATCCACGTGCATTGCCGCCCCGGCGACGAACTGGTCTGCGAAGAACGCAGCCACGTGTTCTTCCACGAGGGCGGCGGCATCGCGCGGTTGTCGGGCACGCAGGCGCGCACGCTGGTGGCCGCCGATGGCTTCCCGACGCCGGCCCAGGTCGAAGCTGCCGTGCGCAGCGACGATCCGCACTATCCGCGGTCGCGCTTGCTGGTGGTGGAGAACACGCACAACCAGGCCGGCGGTCGCGTCGCCTCGGCCGCGCGGGTGGCGGCACTCGCGGCCAGCGCGCGGCAGCACGGCATGGCCACGCACTGCGATGGCGCGCGCCTCTACAACGCCGCGGTGGCGCTCGGGTGCCGTCCGGCCGAACTGGTCGCGGCCCTCGACAGCACCACGTTGTGCCTCAGCAAGGGCCTCGGGGCCCCGATCGGTTCGTTGCTCGCTGGCACGGCCGACTTCATCAAGGAAGCGCGGCGGGCGCGCAAGGCGTTCGGCGGCGGCATGCGGCAGGCGGGTGTGATCGCCGCGGCGGCGCTGCTGGCGCTGCGCGACGGCCCGGCCCTGCTCGCTGCCGACCATGCCCGGGCGCAGCAGCTGGCCCGGGGCCTCGTCGAATTGCCGTGGGCGCGCATCGACACCGTCGCGGTCGAGACCAACATCGTCATGTGCGATCTCGAGGCCAAGGCACCGGACGCACTGCTGCAGCACTTGAACGCGCACGGCGTGCTCGCCGCCAAGGCCGGCCCGCGCCGCATCCGGTTCGTGCTGCATCGCGACCTCGACGACGCCGGTGTGCAGCGTTGCCTCGCCGCCTGCCGCACCTTCGCCGCTTCTCCCTCCTCGTCTCCCGCGTGAAAGGACCCGTTCCGTGAGCATCTTCAAGGCCTACGACATCCGTGGCACCTACCCTGACCAGATCGACGCGAAGACGGCCTTCGCGATCGGCGCGTCGATGGTGCAGTTCCTCTCGGCCAAACGCCTCGTCGTCGGCCGCGACATGCGCACGATGGCGCCCGAGATCCAGGACGCGGTGATCGACGGCATGCTGTCGATGGGCTGCGACGTGGTCGACATCGGCCTCGCCAGCACGCCGATGGTGTACTACGCGATCGGCAAGATCCCGTGCGACGGCGGCATGGCGGTGACGGCGTCGCACAATCCGAAGCAATACATCGGCTTCAAGCTGTGCAAGAAGGAAGCGCGGCCGATGTCGGGTGACACCGGCATCAAGGACATCGAAGCGTTGGTGAAGAAGGGCGGCTTCCCGCTCGCTGCGCGCAAGGGCAAACGCGACTTCGTCGACGTGAAGCGCGACTGGATCGCGCACATCGCCGGCTTCCAGAAGAACATCGCGCCGCTGACCGTGTGCGTCGACTACGCCAACGGCATGGGCGCGAACGAGTCGCCGCAGATCTTCGCGAAGATCCCGGGGCTGAAGGTGGTGCCGCTGTACGAGCAGCTCGACGGCACCTTCCCCAACCACGAAGCGAACCCGCTGAAGGAGAGCAACCTCGACGACCTGCGCGCGTCGGTGAAGAAGCACAAGGCGGCGCTGGGTCTGTCGTTCGACGGCGACGCCGACCGCTGCGCCTTCATCGACGAAGAAGGGCGCACGGTGCACGCCGACCTGATCACCGTGCTGCTGGCGCGCGGCATGCTGCAGCGGCATCCGGGCAAGGGCATCATCTACGACCTGCGCTCGTCGAAGGT
>SXPB01000345.1 GCA_005776475.1 Planctomycetia bacterium | reverse complement strand
TCGCCTGCCCCAACTTCGCCCCGCCGCGTTCCAGTACGGCGCCGTTCAGGCGCGGGCCCGCCGCGGGCCCGTCGCCTGCCCCAACTTCGCCCCGCCGCGTTCCAGTACGGCGCCGTTCAGGCGCGGGCCCGCCGCGGGCCCGTCGCCTGCAACGGCGCCTTCCCGATTTTAGCTGCTCCCAGAACTCGGCCGGCATGTCGTGCGCAATCTTGAGCGCCCCGTTGGCGCCACCGTAGATCGGCTCCTCGATGCGGATCACCTTGCCGCCGCCGAGCCGTTCCTTCATGGCCTTCTCGACCGCCGAATCCAACCCCTTCACCATCGAACCGCCGCCCGCGAGCAGCACGCGGTTCTTCAGCTTGCTCTGGAACTCGGGGTCGAACGAGGCGACGAGCTTGTGGATGCCGCGCAGGATCGGGTCGATCAACACCGAGCAGGCCGCGCGGACCTGGTCGGTCAGGTCGAACGACGTCGGCTTGCCGTCCACCGGCAGCTCGACCATGCAGCGCTCCGGCGCGTCGCCGACGTAACCCCAGCGCTCCTTGATGTCCTTGACCATCTGCACGGTGAACTGGGCCCCGGGGCAGGTCTCGGTGATGCGCTTTGCCAGCTCGGCGTCGACCGCGTCACCGGCGATGTCGAACATCACCTGGTCGGTCTCTTCCGGCATCGTGCCGTGCATGCGGCAGAGGTCGGTGGTGCCGGCGCCGATGTCGATGACCAGGACGTCCTCGAGCCAGTCGAGGCCGTAGGCGACCGAGAACGGCTCGCTGCACAGCATGACGGAATCGACGTGCGCGCGCGCCGCTTCGATGATCGCTTCGCGGTTCTTCACCGACGCTTCGGCCGGCGCGCCGATCACGCAGTAGACGAGCTCGTCCTTGCGCGGCTTGCACAGCCGGATGGCTTCGCCGATCAGGTCCTGGGCGGCCTTCAGGTTGGCCTTCGCCTCGGCGTCCATGCTGCCGTCGCCGGTGTACTTCAGCACGCCCTTCTCGAGCGGCTTGTACATCTTCAGCGACAAGCGCTTCTCCAGCGCCTCCTTGCCGAACAGCACGTCCTTCTTCAGCAGCTTCTGGCTGACGACGTCCTTCGGGTAGCCGACCATCGAGTAGACCGTCTCGCGGACGCCGTTGCTCGCGGACACCGACGTCCGCGAGGTGCCGAGGTCCATACCGATGTAGAGCACGCCGTGGTCCTTCTTCGGCGCATCGCTTGCCTGCTTCGTGTCGCTCATCGTGTTCGTTCCTATCGTTCGTTCCGGAGTGGCTGTTCTGCTCAGGTGCCTGGTTTGTCCTTCTTCTGGAGCTTCAGGTTCGCCTGGAAGATCCCAGCCATCAGTTCTTTCTTCTTGCCAACCTGGTCGTCGCCGGCGGCGAGGCCTTGCACCTCGCGGTAGACCGACGAGATGCCGCCTTCGACGTTCTTCAGGGCCGCAACCTGCTGCAGACGCTGTTCGGTCGCGGCGAGGTTGTCGTTGAGCTTCTTGATCCGGCGCTGCAGGTTGTCGACTTCGCGATCCTGCAGCGCGCGCCGGGCTTCTTCGGCCGACTGGCGTTCGCCGGACACGACGTCCATCACCAGTTCCATCAGCCGTTGTTCGACAGTGGACGTAGTGGCGCCAGGCGTGTGCGCCAACCCCATGACAACGTCGGCGACCTTGCGCGCGATCACCGCGTTCTCGCCTTCGTAGCGATTGGCGAGCGCGACGGCGTCCTGCTCCAGCTTGATCTGCAGCGCCTGGTTCTGCTGCGTCAGTTCACGCCGCAACTGGTCGATCTCGTCCTCGGCCTGCTCGCGCTGCTGCTCGACTTCGCTCTTCTGCCGCTGCAGGTCTTCGTTGCTGCGCAGCAACCGCAAGAACTCGGCCTTGGTGGCGTCCGCGATCGCTTCGCGTTCGACGCCGACGAGGCGCGACTTCAGGCTGCGGTGCACGGCCGCCTCGATCAACGACGTGATGCGGTCGAGCCCGAGCACGTTGACCTGCTGGACGCCCTTCTTCTTCAGGCTGTCGAGCGAGGTCTTGAACGACAGTTGGCGAACCGCGTCCTTCAGGGTCTCTTTGAAGCCCGCCACGTCACTCCTCGTCCGGCCCCGCTTCGTAGGCGAGGCGTCGGTCGCTTTCGGGGTCCTGACCGCGCAGTTCGGTGACGAACGTGCCGAGCACGTTGCCGCCCATGTCCTGCAACACGCGCAGCGCATCGCGCGACTGCTTCTTCGACGACTTCTCCAGGCGAACGATCAGCAAGGTGCCGTCGGCGCGCGCCGCGAGCACGCCAGCGTCGGTCGATGGCAGCACCGGCGGCGTGTCGATGACGACGTACTGGTACTTCTCCTTCAGCCGCCGGAAGAGTTCGTCGAGGCGTGAACTGCCCAGCACTTCGGCCGGGTTGTCGACGCGCGTGCCAGCCCCGAGCAGCATCAGGTTGCGATGGCCGGCCGGCCGCACCGCCTTCTCGACCGGGAGGCGACCCATCAGCACGTCGGCGAGGCCTGTGTCGGCGTTGAGGTTGAGGTACTTCTCGCAGGCAGGCCGGCGCAGGTCGGCATCGACCAGCACGACCTGGTGGCGCTCGAGTTCGGCGAGCGCCATCGCCAGGTTGATCGCGGCGACCGTCTTGCCCTCGCCGCGCACTGCCGACGTCACCACCATCGTCTTCGGCTCACCATCCGGATTCATCGCCACCAACCGGTTGCGCAGCGACCGCACCTGTTCGGCGCGGAACCCCGCCGGCTCGTGGAAGAGCACGAGGTACGGGTTCACCGAACGATCGACCACGACGATCATGTCGTCGTCGGGGCGCAGGCCTTCGTCGGCCGTGGGCTGCTGGTCGTTCGATTTCTTGCGGCGAAACATGCGAGGCGTCGGGTCGGGATGTGTTTTCGGACGTCGGGCCACCGCCCCCTTCGCAGGAGTCGTCGGCAGACGCGGAACGAGACGCCGGCAGGGAACGGAGGCGCGGCAACGGCCGATGGCATCGGCGCTGCCGGGTGGTGGCCCCGGAGTCGCCTTCCTATACACGCTGGCGCCGGTCGCGACTACCGCGCGTCGGCAGGGATCCGTCGCAAGTGCGCCGTGCACCCACGGCCACGCAGGACCCCCTCGGCGGTCAACGTGCAGTCGATCCAACCAAGGCGCAGGCGGTAGGCCGCGATCGTGCCCTCGGCGGCGAGCCGCGCAGTGACTTCGCCCGCGGCGAGAGCGGGCAGCAGGCGCAGTTCGGTGGCACCGTCGCTCCACCGTTCGCCCTGAACCCGGGCGGCATCGACGGGTGCCAGCAACTCGGCGAGCACCATCGCGAAGACGAGGCCAAGGTGCGGTTCGGCATCCTGCAGCGGTGCCACGGCCTCGTAGCGATGGCCCGGCATCTCGGCGACGACGGCGGACGTGCCGACGTGCAGGTCGAGCACCTTGCCGCCGACGTCGGGAAACCACTGCATGCGGACCCCGCTGCCCGACACCGCGCACACCGCGTCGAAGGTGCCGGTCAGCCCGGGCGACTCGATCTCGACTTCGAATTGCCCCGGCAGCAGGCTGGCGAGCGGCATCGGCCGCAAGCGCGCCAACGTCTCGGGGCGTGGAGCGTGAAACGACGCACAGCCCGCGAGGCAAGCCGCGAACACGACCACGCTCGAAGCGCACCCACGCATGCGCGGCACCTTACGAGACCGCCTTCGGCGCCGCACCGACGCGGCGCAGGAACGGCGCCAGCACGAACAAGCAGCCGAACATGCTGGCGAGCGAACCGAGTGCGGTCAGAGCGCCCAGTTCGCGCAGTCCCGGGCTCTCGGCAAAGGCCAGGGCCAGGAAGCCGAGCGTGGTGCCGACGCTGGTGCGCACGACACCCACGCCGGTGGCGCCCGTGGTCAGCGCCCCATGCCGGAAGTGGCCGACCAGATGCACGCCTTCGTCGACGCCGATGCCGAGCACGAACGGGATCGCGACGAAGCTCACCATGGACAACGGCACGCCGGTCGCCAGCAGCACACCGAGCACGCTGGCGAGTCCGAACATCGCCGGCACCAACGCCAGCAGCCCATGCCGCAGCGACCGCAACCACAGGGCCACCATCGTGAAGGCGAACAGCAACGCCAACCCCATCGCCCGCTGCAGATCGGTCCGCAGCACCTGCTCGAGCGCGTCGGTGAGCGTCGGCGCCCCGTGCACGACCGCCGCGGCCCCCGCGTGCTCTTGCACGTCGTGCGCGAGCGCGGCGAACGCGGCGCGGTCCAAGGTCCCGGTCGGCCACACGGTGACGACGCGCATCGTCCCCTGCGGCAGGTCGACCAGCGACGGCGCGCGCGGCGGCGGATCGGCGGCGAAGCTGCGTTCGTTCGCCGCGATCGCCGGCCGCAACAGTTCGACGTCGAGCCCCACCTGCGCCAACGCCGCCCCGGCGGCCGTGGCGAAGCCTGCCGTGGTCCGCCGGAACGCCGCCACGGCCGTAGACCCGGCGGCCGTGTCCTGCCGATCGAGCCCACTCCAGAAGGCCACCCGGCCGTCCTGCTGCAGGCGATGCAGCCTGGACCACAGCGGCGAGGCGTCGACCGCCACCGGCCACAGCACCGCGCACGGCACCGTGCCGAGGCGGGTCGCCGCTTCGATGCGAGCGCGCGCCAGCAGCACCGGATCGTGCGCGGGCCGCAGCGCGTCGCCATCGGCGCTCAGCGGCACGCCGCGCCACGCGACCACCGCCGCCACCACCACCGCCATTGCGAGCGCTCCCGCGGCCACCGGCCGGGCCAGGCGCGCAGCCAGCCAGCGGTCGGCAAGGCTCGCGAGCAGGCTGCGTTCGGCACTGCGGCGTTCGCCGGCAAACCGCAACAACACCGGCAGCAGCGTCGTCGTCACCAGGACGCTGGCGCACAAACCGAGCGCGAGCAGCCACCCGAAGGCCGCGAGGCCGCCGCGCTGGCCAAACCCGATCGCGACGAACGTCACCGCCGTCGTCGCCATGTCGATCAGCAGTTCGGGCACCGTGCTGCGCTGCACCTGCTGCACCGCCTGGGCATGGTCGGCGTGCAACCGCGCTGCCCGGTAGCGGGCGGCATAGTGGATCGCGAAGTCGACGCCGAGCCCGACCAACACGGCGACCGCCGCGACCGCCACGGTGGGCAACGGCCCGAGCCAGGCGCCGGCCAACGGCACCGACCACGCGATCGCCAGCAGCGCCGGCAGCTGGACCAGCAACGGCAACCGCAGGCCACGCATCGACCACACCAGGTAGATCGCGATCGCCAGCACCGACCACGTGCTGGCCCGTTCGAAGTCGGCGCGCAAGCGCGCCTGGTCGGCGCGCGCCACCGCGTAGCCACCGAACCGTTCGTGCTCGACGTCGCCCAGCACGGCGTCGACGTGGGCGAGCAGGGTGGTCGAGTACTCGGCGTCGTAGGCGTCGGTGTGCCCGGTGAGTCGCAGCAGTGCCACGTCGCGACCGTCGGCGGCTGCGAGGACGACGAACGGTGTGTCGGCGCGCAGCCGGAAGCGCACGGCCGGATCGAGCGGTGCCAGCAGCCAACGCAAGCCGAGCGGGTCCTGCACCGCCAAATCGCGCGCCGCGATCGGGTCGTCGGCGAGGTCTTCGCGCAACGTCGTCGCCGCGCGCAACAACCCAGCCGGCGACAGCGCCTCGGCCAGCCGCTGCAGCGTCGCATCGTCGAAGGTCCACAACGGCGCGGTCGCCGCATCGGCAACGGCCCCACCAAACAGTTCATCCCGCGTCGCGGCGACCGCGGCGACCAGCGGCGACGCCCGCAGTCGCAGGGCGATCGCTTCGATGCGCTGCGGCAGGTCGTCGCCCCGCAGCAGGATCCACAGCGCGCGCGAGGGCCGTTCGGACGCGGCCAGGCGCTCGTGGATCGCCGTGTGCGGATGGTCGCCAGGCAACAACCGCGACACGTCGGGCTGCAGCCGCAGCGCGCTCCAGCCGAACGCCGCGAGCACGGTGAGCACGCCGGCGACCAACACGACGAGCCGCGGCCAGCGCAGCGGCAGCGACCACACGCGCAGCACGGAGTCCCGAAAGCTCACGGAATCGCTCCCCCAGCCCCACCGAGCAGCCGTTCGATCTCGGCGCGCGGCAACTTGCCCCGATCGGAACGTGGCAACGTCGGCACCACGACGATGCAGCGCGGCACCTTCGCCGGCGGCAGCCGCAGCACGCAATGGCGCCGCACGGCGGCTTCGTCGAGCGTCGACGCCGCGACGAGGGCGGCGCAGGTGGCGCGGCCATCGCGGTCGCGCCACGGCACCACCACCACGTCGTCGATGCCCGGCAGTTCGGCGACGAGGCGTTCGATCTCGCGCGGATGCACCTTGTGGCCGCCCACGTCGAACACTTCCGATGTGCGCCCGAGCAACACGAGCTGGTCGCCACGCCACTGGCCGAGATCGGCGGTGACGAACCGCCCCTGCGCCGGATTGCCGCAACCGTCGAGGGCAGCACCGACGGCCGCAGAAGCGACCACGACGCGCCCTTCGGCATCCAGCGTCACCGTCACGCCGTCCACCGGGGAGCCCACGGTGCCCGCCGCCGCTGCCGTTCCCGTGCGGTCGAAGCAGATGCCCCCCGACTCCGTCGAGCCGTAGAACGAGTGCACCGGCATCTGAAAGCGCGCCGCGAACGCCGCCGCCACTTCGGGCAGCAGCACGGCACCTGCCGACACCACGAGGCGCAGCGATCGCGGCATCTCCGGCGCGTTCTGCACCAACGCGCGCAGCAGTGCGGGCACCGCCGGCAACACCGTCGGCATGCCGTTGCGCATCGCCTGCAGGAACCCGAGCGGACTCTGGCTGTCGGGCAGCACCAGGGCGCGGCCTCGGCACAACGCCGGCACCAGCAGGTTGCCGACGCCGTAGCTGAAGGACATCGGCACCGCACCGAACACGCGGTCGCCGTCGCCGATGCCCATCGTCGCTTCGAGCTGGTCGGCATCGGCGCACAGCGCGGCGGCGGTGACGCCGATCCCACGCGGCTGGTCGGTCGAGCCGGAGGTCAGCTTGATCACCGCGAACGGGTCGCTGCCGCAGCCCGCTGCCAGGCCGGTGGCAACCATGCCCGCGTCGGAGCACACGACCGCCGCTCCGAAGCTGCGGGCGAGGTCGAGGCGCGGCGCCAACGGATCCGCGGCGTCGAGCAACACCGCACAACCGCCACGCTGCCAAGTCGCCAGCACGGCGGCCAGCAAAGTGACGCCATCGCGCACGCTGATCGCAATGCGACCGCACGGTGGCAACGGCAGTTGCTCCCGGATGGCCCCGGCCCGTCCCCAGAGTTCGGCACGAGTCACGTTCCCGGCCTTGGTCCACGCCACGAGCGCAGCCGGCTCATGGCGATGCAAGGCGGCGAAGGCAAGGGCGAGCTCGGTCTGCATTGCGGGGGGCCGCGGCGCGGCCAGCCTACGGCGAAGCTGCGCGCGGGCCAACGAATGCTCGTGCGGCGCCGCCCAATGTGCTCGCGGCACCCGGGCCAAAGAGCGTTCCCGCCCCAACGGGCGCACCGCTAGACTGCTTTCGACATGACCACGCTGGTAACCGTCGCCCACCTCAAGGCGATGATCGTGCAGAAGCTGAACCTGAAGGCCGTCACCGCCGACTCCTTCGCCGACGACGCGCCCCTGTTCGGCCCGCAAGGCATCGGCCTCGACTCGGTCGACGCACTCGAACTCGTGCTGGCGATCGAGAGCGAGTACGGCCTGCAGATCCAGGACGCCGAAGTCGGCAAGGAAGCCTTCGCGTCGGCCCGCGTGCTGTGCGACTTCGTCAATGCCCGCCGCGGCGGTGCTGCGCAGGACGCCGGCGCGTGAGCCACGCGCCGGTCGTCGTCACCGGAGTCGGTTGCACGAGCGCCCTCGGCACCACGGTGGATGCGACGTGGGCCGCCGCGTGCGCCGGTCGGCGGGGCATCGCGGAGCTGCGGCTGTTCCCCACGGCGAGCCATCGCACCTCGATCGCCGCCTCGGTCGAGCTCGCCGAGCCGACGCCCGCCGAACGTGGCTGGGCGCGCGCGGAGCGGTTCGCCATGGTGGCGGCCCGCGAAGCGACGGCCGGCATCGCGGCCAACGCCCTGCGCACGCGCCGGGCCGGCATCTTCTTCGGCAGCAGCACCGGCGCCCTGTTCGAAGGCGAACGCTTGCTGGCCGAGCTGCTGGCGCGACGCCAGCCGAGCGTGCGGCCGATCGCGGCGATCCAGAACGACGGTCCAGGCACGTCGATCGCCCGCGCGCTCGGCGTGCGCGGCCCCGTGGTGACGTTCTCGACGGCGTGCACTTCGGCGAACGTCGCCCTCGGTGCTGCCCTCGACGCCCTGCGCAGTGGCGAAGTCGAGGTGGCGATCGCCGGCGGTGCCGACGAACTCTGCGAGATCACCTACGCCGGCTTCAACAGCCTGCGCGCGTGCGATCCGCAGCCGTCGCGGCCATTCCGCGCGTCGCGGGCCGGGCTGTCGATGGGAGAAGGAGCTGGCGTGCTGCTGCTGGAGACGCTGGCGCACGCCGAGGCACGCGGCGCCCGCGTATTGGCCGAGCTCGCCGGGGCCGGCCGTTCGTGCGACGCGCACCATGTGTCGGCGCCGGCACCCGATGGCTCCGGCGCTGCCGCCGCGATCCGCCAGGCGCTGGGTGATGCTGGCGCCTGGGCTGAACAGGTGACGTTCGTCAACGCGCACGGTACCGGCACGCCGCACAACGACGACGCCGAGAGCAAGGCGATGGCGGCGGTCTTCGGCGCGCGATCGGCGCAGCTGCCGCTGACCTCCACGAAGAGCCTCGTCGGCCATCTGCTCGGCGCCGCGGGCGGCATCGAAGCGGTGCTGACGACACTGTCGATCGTGCACCGGTTGCTGCCGCCGACCGCCGGCGACGAACCCATCGACGCCGCCCTCGGCCTCGACGTCGTCACCGGCAGTGCGCGCGCGCTGCCCGAGCACAACCTCGGCCTGTCGACGAACCTCGCGTTCGGCGGCAACAACGCCGTCGTGCTGTTGCGGAGCTGGCGATGAACGCTCGCGCCGTCGTCGTCACCGGCATCGGCTGTCTCGGCCCGTACGGCGCGGGCTTGCCGGCCCTCGCCACCGCCTTGGCGAGCGGGACACCGACCGCGCGCGAAGTCGATCGCAGTGCCGGCTACCACCGTCGCCACAGTGCGCAACTCGTCGCCGGCTGCGCGGGCATGGATCTCTCGGCGTGGCTGTCGCCGCAAGCCGCGCGCCGCATGAGCGACCTGTCGCAGTTCGCGGTCGCCGCGTCGCGCATGGCGCTGCAGGACGCCGACCTCGCCGACGTTCGCTCCGACCGCACCGCCGTCGTGTTGGCGACGGCTCTCGGCCCCGGCGGCTTCACCGAACAACTGGCGCGGCAGATCCTCGAGAAGGGCGGCAAGGCGGCGTCGCCGTTCTTGTTCACCGACTGTGTCGCCAACGCCGCGGCGGGTCAGGTGGCGATCGATCTCGGCGCGCGCGGCGCCAACCTCACGCTGTGCCAGCGCGAAGCCGGGCCGCTGCTCGCCTTGGCGCAAGGCGCCGAGGAGGTTGGGCGCGGGCGGGCCGACATCTGCCTCGCCGGCGCGGTCGACGAGATGAAGCCGCTGGTGCACGCGCTGCTCGATCGCTTCCGCGCGCTGGCGCGGCCGACCCCGCACGGCGAAGCGGCGCGGCCGTTCGATCGCCGTGCCGCGGGTGCGCTCGCCGGCGAAGGCGCCACCGTGCTGGTGCTCGAAGCGGAAACGGCGGCGCGCGCGCGCGGCGCCACCATCCTGGCGCGGGTCGGGCCCAGCGTGCGCGCGTTCGATCCGACCGCGGGTCGCGCCGGATTTGGCCGCGATGCCGCGGGCCTTGCCGAGGCACTGGGCTCCGGCCTGCGCGGAACGCTCGCCGAAGTGGACACCGTCGTCAGCGGCGCGTCGGGAGTGCGGACCCTCGATCGGCTCGAAGCCGCCGTGCTGCGCGCGACCGGGTCGGACCGCGCGTTCGTCATGGCGCCCAAGGCAATCACCGGCGAGTTCGGCGGCGGCACGTTGGCCACGGCGATCCTCGCGCTGCGCGGCGCCGACTTCGCCGTTCCGGTTGCGTGCACGCAACCCGATCCCGCCCTCGGCATCACGCTCGGTGGCGGCACCCACCGCGCCGGGCGGGTATTGCTGACCGGACTGGCCGCCGGCGGCGTCGCTGCGTGGACCGTGCTCGACCAACCTTGAACGCCATGCAACGACCCGACCATGACGTCGTGATCCTCGGTGGCGGCCTCGCCGGTGGCCTGCTCGCGCGCCAACTGCGCCTGCAGCGCCCCGACCTGCGCGTGTTGTGCTGCGAACGCGCGACGACGACCGACTGGAAGGTCGGCGAAGCGACCGTCGAACTGTTCACCAACTACATGCTGCGCAAGGTCGGCTTGTCGACCTACCTGTACGAACACCAGCTGCCGAAGAACGGCCTGCGCTTCTTCTTCGACAACCCGACCAAGGACTCGCCGCTGCCGGCGATGAGCGAGATCGGCAGCTACTCGCTGCCCTACCACCCGAGTTTCCAACTCGACCGGGCGGCGCTCGAACGCCACCTGCGCGACAGCAGCCGACAACTCGGCGCCGACGTGCGCGAAGGCACCAAGGTGCTCGGGATCGAGTTCGGCGACCCGTTCCATCGCGTGACGTTCGCCGAAGGAACCGCCGAACGCACGGTCACGACGCGGCAGATCGTCGATGCGAGCGGGCGCGCCGGGATCGTGGCGAAGAAGCTCGAGCTACGGCGCCCGACCCCCGAACACCGGTGCCTGGCTGCCTGGGCGCGCGTGACGGGCATGGTCGACATCGACGGCCCCACCTTCGAGCCGTCGTTCCACGCCCGCGTGCGGCACACGGCGCGCCGGCTGTCGACCGTGCACTTCGTGCATCGGGGCTACTGGATCTGGTTCATCCCGCTGAAGGGCGGCTTGACCAGCGTCGGCATCGTCGGCGATGTGCGGCGGTTGCCGCGCGACGTGCTGACTCCGACCGGATTGCGCACATTCCTCGAAGGGCATCGTGCCTGCCGCGACCTGCTCGCCGGCGCTGCGTGGCTCGACTTCGGCGGCTACGGCCAGCTCGCCTACCGCACGACGCAGTGGTTTGGCGACCGTTGGTCGCTGGTCGGCGAAGCGGGTGCCTTCACCGACCCGTTCTACAGCCCGGGCAGCGACTTCATCACGCTGGCGAACGACTTCACCGCCGACCTCATCGCGCGGCAACACGACGGCGAGGACGTCACCGAGCGCCGCCAGCTCTACGACGGCTACATGCAGTTCCGCTACGCCGCGAACATCCCGCTGTATCGCGACCAGTACGAGCTGTTCGGCAGTTACGAGCTGCTGTCGCTCAAGTGGAACTTCGACGTCGCCAGCTACTACAACGTGTGGGTCGAGTCCTACATGCAGGACGCCCACCTCGACCTCGACCACGTGCGGCACGAACTGCGGCAGCAACCGTTCGTGGTGCGCGCCCTCGAACGCATGGCGGGACTGTTCGCCGAAACCGAGCGCGTGGTCACCGCCCGCGGCGACTACCACCGGCACAATGCCGGCAAGTTCGGCGAGGGCCTCGGCGACGTGATGTTCGCGCGCGACGTCGGCCGCCGCGACCGCAAGGCAGTCGACATGGAGTCGCTGCGCATCTTCACCAAAGCGCGGGCGCGCTGTTTCCAACTGCTCGGTCGCCCGGTCGGCGACGACAGCAAGCTCGACTTCCGCGACTACGTGACGGGGCGAGCGCTGGCCGACTCGATTTGACGGTCCGCGTTCAGCGCGGACCGCGCTCCTCGCCGCCACCATTCGCCTTCGGGGCGCCACCGCCCGGCGCACCACCCGCACCGGCGCCCGGTGCCGGCACCGTGTCCTGCGGGCCGGGATTGCCGCGGCCCGGACGCTGCGGCGCCGCCGGCAGGTCGGTCTTCTTGGCCGAAGCTTCGAAGGTCTTGTCGCCACGCTGGAAGGTGAACGTCACCGCGTCGCCGGCGCTCTCGCGCGCGAACTGGAAGATCTGGCGGGTACGCTCGACCTCGTTGCCAGCGACCTTCTTCAGCACGTCGCCCTTCAACACGCCCATCTTCGCGGCGCGGCCGCCTTCCTTGACGCTCTTGAAGGTCATCTCATCGAGCTCGGCTTCGAAGAACGACTCGGCGAATGCCTGCGATTGGTTGCTGCCGCCGGCCGCGACGCCGGTGCGGTCCAGCATGGCCGGCAGGTTGGCGGTACCGAGCGCCGCCAACGCGATGATCGTCGCGGTGTGCCGCTGGTACTCTTCGATCGCGACGTCGATCGTGTCCCACTGCGTGTGCCAGGTGTGCTGGAAATAGTTGCTGCGGCCCTTCAGGCTCCAGTTGAGGCCGGGCACGCCCGCCGCGATGAACGACGCGTGGTCGCTGCCGCCGCCACCGCTCACGCGCGGCACCACCGTCAAGGTGAACACGTCGCCGAGCCATTCCGCGTCGGGCGCCTTCATCAGCCGGTTGACGTGGGCGAACACCGGATCGAGCTGGTCCTTCATCGCCTGCGTCACCGCCAGCGACTGCGCCCAGTTGGTGCCGGTGTCGTGGTTGAACACCGCCGACACCTTGCCCATGTCGGTGCGATGGCGCTTCACGTAGCCGCCACTGCCGAGCAGCCCCTGCTCTTCGCCGCCCCACAGGCAGAACTTGATCGTGCGCTCGGGCTTGACCTTGAGCTTCGACAGGATGCGGGCCGACTCCATCGTCGTCGTCGTGCCGGTGCCGTTGTCGGTCGTGCCCTGCACCTGGTGCCAGCTGTCGAGGTGCGACGACACGATCACGACCTCGTCGGGCTTGCTGGTGCCGCGCATGGTGGCGATCACGTTGTGCAGTTCGATCGGCCCCTCGCGGAACGTGTTCTCGATGTTGAACTCGCCGATCGGCTTCTTGTCCTGCTCGACCAGTTCCCACAGTTGGTCGAAGTGGTCGGCCTGCACCGCGATCTCGGGGAACGTCGGCACATCGGCCATCGTCTTCATCGCCGTCTGCTGGCTGCCGAACACGCGCACCCGGGTCGGGAAGTTCTTGTCAGGATCGCCGGCACGGTAGACCACGCCGAGCGCACCCGCCTGCTGCGCCGCCGCGCGCATCGTCGTGTTGGGCTTGCGCTTGCTGACCACCCACTTGCCGGCCACCGCCTTGTTCGCGGCCTCGTCGTCGGTCTTCGGCATCTCGACGAGTTCGCCTTCCTGCAGGCCCTTGGTGCCCGCGGTCCACGCGTCGGTGGCGACGTACAGATCCAGCTGCACGGGCGCCTTGATGCGGCCGAACCACGTGCCGCGGTTCCACACGAGCTTCCATTCGCCCCACTTCTCGAGCTCGACCTCGAGGCCCATCATCTGGAACTCGCTCTTCGCCCAATTGCAGCCTTTGGTGAAGTTGTCGGAACCGGTGAGCCGGTGGCCGACCTTGCCGGTCAGGTCGCGCAGGAGGCGCATCACCTGGCTGTTGTCGATGCCTTCCTTCACGATCGCCGCGGCAAGTTCGTCGCTGATCGGCTGGGTGGCGGCAACAGGGGTGGCGGCTTGGGCAGCGAGCCAGGACGCCAGGAACAACGAGACGGAGACGGAGCGCAGGGACATTCGAAACCTTGGTTCGGGTCGAGGTGCTGGAATACGGGGCCCCCACCAGGAAAGGAAGTTGCGTTCGGTCCCGAATCGGTAGCGGCGACGGCAAAACCGGGTGACTCGGCGGCTGGCCATCGCCGACGCCCGCGCCCCGCTATCCTCACCGCGTGCTCGGCGCCTTCCATCCCACCGTCGCCCACTGGTTCGCCGAACGGCTCGGCGAACCGTCGCCGCCGCAACGCGCGGGCTGGCCGAAGATCGCGGCCGGCGAACACGTGCTGATCGCCGCGCCCACCGGCAGCGGCAAGACGCTCGCCGCCTTCCTGCACGCGATCGATCGCCTGCTGCGCGTGCCGTCGCTGCCTGACCTGCTGCAGATCGTCTACGTGTCGCCACTGCGCGCGCTGGCCAACGACGTGCAGAAGAACCTGCAGCAGCCGCTTGCCGAACTGCGCGCCCGCGATCCCTCGTTGCCCGACGTGCGCGTGCAGGTGCGCAGCGGCGACACGCCGGCGAGCGAACGGGCGGCGATGACGCGGACCGCACCGCACATCCTGGTGACCACGCCGGAATCGCTCTACATCCTGCTGACGACGACGCGCGGCCGCGCCATGTTGGCCAGCGCCAACACGCTGATCGTCGACGAGATCCACGCGTTGGCGGCGAGCAAGCGTGGTACCCACTTCGCGCTCACCTGCGAACGCCTCGACCATCTGGTCACTGCCCACGGCGGCAGGCTGCAGCGCATCGGCCTGTCGGCGACGCAGCGCCCGATCGAAGCCACCGCCGGACTGCTCGTGGGCAACAACCGCGCCTGCACGATCGTCGACATCGGCCACCGCCGCGAACTCGACCTCGCGGTCGAAGTGCCCGGCGCGCCGCTGGAGACGATCTGCTCCGGCGACACCTGGACCGAAGTGTTCGCGCGCATGCAGCAGCTGATCGCCGAACACCGCACGACGCTGGTGTTCACCAACACGCGCAAGATGGCGGAGCGGGTCGCCGCGCGCCTGGGCGAAGGCCTCGGCAAGGAACTGGTGACCAGCCACCATGGCTCGCTGTCGAAGGCCCGACGCCTCGACGCCGAGCAGCGACTGAAGCGCGGCGAACTGAAGGCGCTGGTGGCGACCAGTTCGCTCGAACGCGGCATCGACATCGGCGACGTCGACCTCGTCGTGCAGATCGGCCCGACGCCGTCGATCGCCGCGTTCCTGCAGCGCATCGGCCGCGCCGGCCACGCGCTGGCCCGCACGCCCAAGGGTCGGCTGTTCCCGCTGACGCGCGACGAACTGGTCACCGCCGCGGCGATGATGCACGCCGTCCGCCACGGCGACCTCGACGTCACCGTGCAGCCGACCAATGCGCTCGACATCCTGGCGCAGCAGATCGTCGCCACCTGCTGCGACCTCGTGATGCCGGAGGACGAACTGTTCGACCTCGTGCGCTCGGCGTGGCCCTACCGCGAGCTGCCGCGCGAACGCTTCGACGCGGTGCTGGCGTTGCACGCGACGGGCCGCGTGGCCTTGCTGCACCGCGACTCCGTGCATCGCACCGTGCGCGCAACCCGCCGCGCCCGCATCACCGCAGTCACCTGCGGCGGCGCCATTCCCGACGTCGCCGACTGGAAGGTCGTGATCGACCACGACGACACGCCGATCGGCACCGTGCACGAAGACTTCGCGATCGAGAGCTCGGTCGGCGACGTGTTCCAGCTGGGCAACACCAGCTGGCAGATCCGGCGCATCGGCTCGGGGCAACTGCGTGTCGCCGACGCCGCCGGCGTGCCGCCGAGCCTGCCGTTCTGGGTCGCCGAAGGTCCGTCGCGCTCCGACGAACTGAGTCGCGCGGTGTCAACCGTGCGCGTGCACGGGGTCGATGCCGAGTGGCTGGTGCGCGAATGCGGCCTGCAAGCGGCTGCGGCCGAGCAGATCGCGACCTACCTGCGCGATGGCATGCTCGCGCTCGGGGCGATGCCGAGCGTCGACCAGCTGGTGCTCGAACGGTTCTTCGACGAGACCGGTGGCCAGCAGCTGGTGCTGCACAGTCCGTTCGGCAGCCGCGTCAACCGCGCCTTCGGCCTCGCGCTGCGCAAACGCTTCTGCGTCGGGTTCGGCTACGAATTGCAGGCGGCGGCGAACGAGGAAGCGCTGCTGATCTCGCTCGGTCCGATGCACAGCTTCGAGCTGTCCGACGTGTGGAACTTCCTGAACCCGGCGACGGCTCGCGACGTGCTGATCCAGGCGATGCTGCCAGCGCCGATGTTCCAGGCGCGCTGGCGCTGGAACGTGGCGCGCTCGCTGCTGGTCGAACGGTTCCGCGGCGGCCACCGGGTGCCGGCGCCGCTGCTGCGGTTCCGCGCCGACGATGCGCTGGCCGCCGCGTTCCCGCAGGCGCAGGCGTGCCCCGAAACGCTGCCGCCGGGCCCGATCCCGGTGCCGGTCGAGCATCCGATCGTCGGCCAGACCGTCGACGACGCGCTGCACGAAGCGATGGACATCGACGGCCTGCTGGCGCTGCTGACGCGAGTGCGCAACGGCGGCATCGCGCTGAAGGAAGTCGATGCCAGTGCGCCGTCGCCATTCGCCGACAGCATCCTGCATGCAATGCCGTATGCATTCCTCGACGACGCTCCCCTCGAAGAGCGGCGCACGCAGGCGGTGACTTCGGCCCAACGCGGCGCCCGCCGCAACGACCGCGTGCCCGGCGACAGCGAACTCGACGCCGACGCCCTGCGCATGGTCCAGGAGCAGTGCTGGCCCGAGCCACGTTCGGCCGCCGAGTTGCACGAGGCGCTCGGTTGGATCGGCTGGATGCTGGACGCCGAGATCGACGTCGGCTGGCGCGTGTGGCTGCACGAACTCGCGACCGATGGCCGGGCGCAACGTGACGGGGATCGCTGGTACGCCGCCGAAAGCAGCCGCGATCGGCTGCAAGCCTGGCGCGGTCGCATCGAAGGCGTGATCCCGGTGTGGTTCGACACCCTGTCCGACGACGACCAGGACGCCTTGCGCACGCTGGAAGCGGAAGGGCTGGCGATGCGGGCGCGCTGCGGTGGCCGCTGGCTGTGGGCGCACCGACGCCTGCTGTCGCGCGTGCGGACGGCGATGCTCGACCGCCTGCGCGCCAGCGTGCAGCCGGTCAGCCAGGCCGACTACGACACGTTCCTCGCGACCTGGCAACACACGACGGAGGCCAGCAAGCGCAGCGGCCCACGCGGCCTCGCCGACCTGCTGCAGCAGTTCGCCGGCGCCTCGTTCCCGTGCGACGAGTGGGAGAGCGACGTGCTGCCGGCGCGGCTCGACCGCTACCACCGCGAGTGGCTCGACCAGTGCACGCTCGGCGGCGAGTTCACCTGGCTGCGGCTGTGGGGTCCGTGGCGCGGGCCGCTCGGCCGCTGCGGCATCAGCATCGTGCCGCGCGCGCAGCTGTCGGCGTGGCTGGAGTTGCCGCTGGACCGCACGCTGCCCGGCGACCTGACCGGTGCTGCGCGCACGCTGTTCGACCTGCTGCAGCAGCGCGGCGCCCTGTTCCCGACCGATCTGCAATCGATGAGCCGCTTGTTGCCAAGCCAGCTCGAGGAAGGCCTCGCCGAACTGATCGGGCTCGGGCTCGTCACCTGCGATTCGTTCGCGGCCATGCGCCAACTGGCGATCCCACCCAGCCGGCGCGCGTTCCCGCTGTTCGCGGTCGGCCGCTGGAGTCCGATTCCGATGCCGGGTCCGGCGACGCGCGCGTCGGAAAGCACGGTCGAGATGTGCGCGCTGGCACTGCTGGCACGGCTCGGCGTGGTGAGCCATCCGCGCCTGCTCGCCGACAAGTTCCCGGTACCTTGGCGCTTGCTGCTGCGGGCTTTGCGTGCGCTGGAGTTGCGAGGCGAGGTGCGTGGGGGCCGCTTCGTGGCGGGCTGGTCCGGCGAACAGTACGCTTTGCCGCAAGCGGTGGCGCAGTTGCGCGCCGCGCGACCTTCCTCCAACCAGGTGGCCTCCGCATGAACGTTCGCTCGCTCACATTGGTGCCGTTGCTCGTGGCGGCTGGATGCTGTTGCTGCCCCGACGGCAGGGGACTGCAGCACGCCTTCACGTCCGGCAACATCCTGAAGCACATGGGGACCGAGATCGTCAATCCGACGAACCTCACCGTGCGCACCTCGACGCCACCGACCCTCAGCTTCACGGCCAGCGTCGGCGACCGGCAAGTCGATCTCATCACCGATGGCTCGTCCGTTCACGAAGGCGTGTCCATGGATCCGGCAGTGTCGACTCGCCCCCGCTACGACTTCTACATCAGCGGCCGCCAACTGCGGTATTGCCGGATCGGCCCGGCCCCGCAATGGCCGGCGCTGGCGACCATCGAAGACGCGGGCACGCGGCACACGCCGACGGACGTCGAGGACATCGCGTTCGATTTGCGACCCAACCGGGGCATCGTCGCGGGGCCCATCGTCGTCGCGGTGGTCGCCACGACACCCACGGACCCGACGCCGAGAAAGCGCCTGTACAGGTTCGACGCGGCCCAATTGGAGACCAAGCTCCCATGAGCACGCGCTCCCTTGCCTGGTTCTCGTTGTCTGCTGCTCTGGTGGCAGTCCTCCTCTTCTTCATCTTCCGCCCGCGCACCGCGGATCCGAAGATCCTCAAGCACATGGACTCGGAGGTCGTTGCCATCACCCCCGGCAACATCGTCACCGACAAGCAGGGCAAGCTCGCGCTGCAATTCTCGGGCGAAGTGAAGGGAGCCAGAACGGCGCTGCAAACGTCGGGCAGCGTGGCGATCCAGGTGGAAGCCGACGCCAAGCCCGCGAAAGCGACGACCAGCATCTACCGCTTCTGGTTTCAGGCAGGCTCGATCGCAGTAGCTCCCGTCGATGAACCGGAGCGTCAAGGTACGATGCCGCTCGACGACGAGGGCAAGCAGCACGAAGCGACGGCCTTTCTCGAAGAGGAGGTGTTCACACTCAACCAGGACACCCTGCTGGTGGTCGAAACGCACGCAATCGACGAGGAGCCGACGCGGAAGAAGCGGCGACTCTGGACCACGCGGACGTCGGAGATCGAAAAGCTGCTGCCCCCTACGAAGTGACCCGCTGACCTAGCGCGGCGTCGCGCCAACCAGGCTGCGCGCGAAGCGGAAGCCGAAGTCCCTCGCCCCTGCGTTCATCGAGACTTCCCGGCGCGCCGCCGAACGACTGTCCTGGATCGGCGATTGGAAGCTGCCGCCGCGCACCACGCGCTTCCGTTCGCTGCCAACCGACTCGGCCAGCGCCGCATCGTCATAGTCGCGCATCCGGTCGGCACACCACTCGCAGACGTTGCCGTGCACGTCGTGCAAGCCGAACGGATTGGCCGCGGCGGTGCCGACCGGCGCCGGCGGCGCGAAGCCATCGTTGCCGGTGAACCACCCGTCACCGGGCCACGCCCGCACTCGGGCGACGTCTTCGATGCAGTCGACGAGGTTCGCATGCCGACGCAACTCCGACTCACTGGCAGCACACGACCATGGCCCCGTGGTCCCGCCGCGTGCCCCGTACTCCCATTCCGATTCCGTCGGCAGCCGCACTCCTGCCCTGGTCGCACACTGCTCCGCATCGACCCAGGTGAGGTCGCTCACCGGGACACCCCGCGACCGCAGAAGCCGGGTGCGAACGTGATCCGTTGCCACGCCCGCAGTCCTCAGGACCTCCTGCCTCTTCGCGACCCGCACGTCGGTCCAGTAACTCGGGTTCGCGCCAGTGACGTGGGCGAACTGCGCCTGCGTGACTTCGTGCTTGCCCAGGAAGAACGGTGGGACGTCGACTTTGCGTGCAGGCTGTTCGCTCGTGGCGACTGCCGGATCGATGCCAGGCTCGGCCACGTCGCTGGTTCCCTGCACGAACTGCCCGCCCGGCACGAGCACCAACACGGCAAGCGAATAGGGCCCCAACTGCAATGCACCGTCGGCGGCTCGTTGCACCTGGCGCGACGCATCCTCCAGCAACACCGGATCGAGCAATCCGAACTCGTGCAATCCAGCGCGTGGATCCCGGCCGAGCGGGACCAGGCCGAACTGCGGCGGCATCGCGGCGATGCCGTAGCGAGGATCCGCGACGATCTCGGCGATGGACCGCTCCCACGCCGCGGCGTGGTCTGCCATCTCGCGTCGCACCCACTCGATGCCTTGCACCAGGTACTCGTTCTCGTCCACCATCGCGACCACGGCCGGCAACGTGTGGCGCAGATAGCGCTCGGTCTGCGCATCCGGATGGCGCGCCAGGCGCTGCCGGTGCAGTTCCTCCTTCGCGACCAACCCGCGCGCCGTCGCCAACCACGCGCGCAGGGGCGCCTCGCTCGCCTCGTCCAGGCCAAAGCGCTTCTGGTCTTCGAGCAGACCGAGCGCCACCAACGGCTCTGCGGCCAGCGCCGCGTCGCGCTCGAACTCCAGGCGCTCGGCGGCGTGCGCGACGTTCTGCACGGCGAATCCGGCGCCGACGACCAACACCGTCGCCGCGGCCGCGAGCAAGCGCAGATGCCGTCGACACCACTTGCGCCCCGAGTGCCACAGGCTCGGCGGCCCCGCTTCCACCGGTTGATGGCGCAGGAACCGCTCCACTTCGCGACCCAACTCGTGCGCCGTCGCATACCGATGCTGCCGATCGCGCGCCAACGCCCGCATCGTCACCCAGTCGAGGTCGCCGCGCAGGCAGCTGCGCAGCCGGTACGGCGACACGCCGCGCTCGGCGGCCGTCGACTGCAACCGCTCGCCGAGCGAAGAGACCCGCGTGCTCGGCTTCTGCGGTTCCTGCTCGCGCAGGAAGTCACCGAACGCATCGATCCCGCGCCGCTGCATCGCTTCGAGATCGAGCGGCAGTTCCCCGGTCAACAACTCGTAGAGCACGACGCCGAGCGAATAGACGTCGGTTCGCGTGTCGAGATCGCCCTCGGTGCGGCTCGCCTGTTCCGGACTCATGTAGGCGAAGGTGCCGACGATCTGGCGCATCGACTCGTGCAACGTCGCGCGGATCTGCAGGGGATCGACCGGCTGGGCGAGGCCGAAGTCGATGATCTTCGCCACCGGCCGACCGTCGACCTCGCGCACCAGGATGTTCCCGGGCTTGATGTCGCGATGCAGGATGCCCTTCTGGTGCGCGTGCTGCACGCCGTCGCAGATCTGCTGGAAGACCTGCAGACGCGACGCCACCGTGAGCCGGTGTTCGCGGCAGTACTCACCGAGCGGCTGGCCGGGCACGTACTCCATGGCGAACCACGACTGGCCGCGGTCGTCGCCCGCGTCGAGCAGCCGCGCGATGTTCGGATGGTCCATCCGCGCCAGGGCATCCTGCTCCATCGCGAAGCGCGCCCGATAGCGCCGATCGAGGCGATCGGTGCGAATCACCTTCAGCGCCACCCGCTGCTGGATCGGTTCCTTGCGCTCCGCCAACCAGACGACACCCATGCCACCTTCACCGAGCCGTTCCAGGATCCGGAAGGGGCCGACCCGCTCCGGTGCAAACGGGTCGGGGTCCCGTATCGGCCCACTCGAACGCGTGGTGTCTTCCATCGCCCCGGCAGGATACCGCCGCGCTCCCGCAGCGACCTACTCCCGCCTCAGGCACCCTGGCGCGCGGCACGCACGATCGCATCGAGGGCGAGAGCATCGCCGGCGGCAGAATCCCGCTGCTCGAACACGAGATCGCGCGTGGGGCCGAACACCAGCACGCCGCCTTGCTGCCAGGGATCACCTTGCACCTTGCCCTGCCGGAAGCCGCCTCGCAGCGCGCGCCAGAGGTTGGCGAGCAGGCGCCAGTGCACGACCCGGAACACGCCTCGCTTCATGCCTGCCGCCGCGAACGCGCTCCGGGTCGGATCGCCCACGACCGGGTGCGGCCCCGCGTGCGTGCGCGCGAAGTCGGCGGCCATGGCCGGCGAGCCGGTGCCGACGAACACGAGGCGTGCACCGACGGCAGCGAGTTCCCCCTCCCGCGTGCGCAACTGCGCCGCGCGTTCGCGACAGAACAGTCAACCGTAGTGGCGCAGGAACACGACCACGGTGGCGGCCGGTCCGAGCTGCGCGCGCAACGTCGTCGGCGCCCCCGCAGCGTCCTGCAGCACGGCGTCGAGCACCGCGTCGATGGCGATCGGCATGGCCTGGCTCACCAACCGTCCGGCAGTTCCTGCCGCAACCGGAACGGCGTCTGCAGCAGGTGCACCTTCTCGACCAGCTCGAGCACCAGGGGCTTGCCGTTCCAGGTGCCGCGCACCTGCAGCGTTCGGCGCTCGGCCTCGACCGGCTTCTGGTAGTCCGCCGGCGTCAGCGGCGTGGGGTTGCGCACCGGCACCGTCTTCTTGCCTTCGACCAGTTCCCACGTCGATGCCTCCGCTGCCGCCGCCGACCGCGATTTCACTGCAGCCGACTTGCCGTCCGCAGCCAGCGTGAATTCCAGGAACGTGCGTTGGCCCGTGGTCGCCCGCACGAAGGCGAAGGTGCCGACATCGATGGCGAGGAATCGCCAGCGCGCCGCATCGGTTGCCTCCAGCGCCTTGCCGTCGACCTGCATCGACTCCACTTGCCAGACTCCGAACAGCGCCGACTTCTCGCGCCCCTGCATCCACGGCTTCGGCGCCGTCATGCCGACATGCGCCGCGTACAGGTGCGAGCCGACGAACACGACGCCGACCAGCGTCATCGCCAGTGCCCCACGACGGCTGTCGCTGATCGCGAGACGCACCGGCTGCGACGGCGTGTTGCCGAAGAACACCGCCCACGCCCGCTGCCGGTAGGGCGCCATCAAGAACAGTGCGAACAACAGCAGATGCAGCGAGAACAACTTCACCGGCACGCCGCACATCCAGTTCAGCGCACACACGTTCGTCATGACTCCGAACGACACCACGGCGCCGAGCAATGCCGTGCGCGGATGGAACAGCAGGAGCCCGCCGAGCGTCTCGCCGATGCCGCCGAACACCTCGTAGCCAGGGTTTGCCTGCATGAACGTCCCCACCAGCGTCATCGGCATCAGGTCGCCGACTTCCGTGGTGAGCCGCATCGGCCCCATTTCGCCGAACTGCGTCCCGTACAGCTTGATCAAACCGTAGCCGAGCATGTGGAAGGCGAGATCCCAGCGCACCAGGAGGTGCAGGATGCGCCAGAACCGCGGCGTCACCGTGCGGGTGCCGAGCACTGCCCAAACGACCGCGACGAACGTCGACACGGCGACGATGATCACGAACCGCGCGAAGTCGTGGCCGGTGTCGCCGCTGCCGGTGAGCTGGTGGACCACGGAGAACGGCACCCACAGGTTGTCTGCGGTCCACGTCGTCACTTCTTGCCAGCCGGTGTCGATCTTGGCGATTTCGCCCATCCACTTGCCGGGCCATCGCCATGGCCGCTCCGCCAGGTCGAAGCCGCACCAACCGCAGACCGTCATCCAGGCCTGCAGGAAGGTACCCAGCAACACGGTGGCTGGTCGCGGAAACGCGTAGAGCAACCAGGAGCACGCCAGGAACGCGAACACGCCGTGCTGCAGTCGGCCCCACACGACAGGCGCGGGGGTCACAACGGGGGCAGGCGTTGGCGACGACGTTGGGGCAGGACCTGACTCCATGCGCGCATCCTACGGACCGGGCCGCGCATGGGTGGCCGGGATGGCGAGACTCCCTGATCGCGGCCGGCGGCCGTCACGTCCGCGCCTGGTCAGCGGGCGACGATGTCGGCGAACCAGGTTTCGGTGTTGCTGGCACCCATCCCGACCGCGGCGATCGCCTTCCATCGTGGGACCAGCTTCGCTTCGAGCCGTTGTCCAGCGGCAGCGACCGCAACCGTTCCCGCCGCCAGATCGACCGCCAGCTGCAGTTCAACGGCGCTGGCGCCATCCCACTCGATCGGCGCTTCGAGCCGCGCCGGCGTGCCACCGGGCATCAGCAACACGAGTTTGCGCGCACCGAACTCGATGCCGCCGCGCACCGCTTCCTTGCCCTGGTCGCCGCGCACGACCAGAAAGCCGTTGCGCAACGGACGCGCCGCCAGCGACCGCATCGTCGTCGTCCAGGCCGCCTTCGCGACCGGCTCGATCGTGCGCAGCAGGAACCCCGACTGCGCGTTGGCCCACACGCGCACGCCGTCGCCATCGCGCACGGCCCGCGCGATTCCGGCCGTATGCTGGAACCCGCCGGCGGCGATTTCGCCGGTGTCGTCGCCGTACTGCGTGCGCAACGCCACCAGTCGCTGCTGCAGCGACGCCAGCAGTTCGCGCTGCGCCGGATCGGCGGCGAGGTTTTGCCGCTCGTCGGGATCGGCGCGCAGATCGAACAGCTCCCAGCAGTTCCACTCGGGCTCGTAGTAACGCACCAGTTTGTGCGTCGCCGTGCGCAGCCCGAACATCGCCGGCACGCGGTGCGTCGCCTGCGACTCGTAGTAGTGGTAGTAGACCGCGTCGCGCCAGGCGACGTCGCGCCGCTCGAGCAGCGGCACGAGGCTCGTGCCATGCAGGCCCTTCGGCACCGGGGCACCGGCGAGATCGAGGAAGGTCGGCGCGAAGTCGATGTTCTGCGTCAGCTGCGGCACGGCCCGCCCCTGGTCGAGCACGCCCGGCCACTGCATCACCAGGGGCATGCGGAAGCACTCCTCGTCCATCCACCGCTTGTCGTAGTAGCCGTGCTCGCCAAGGAAGAAGCCCTGGTCGCTGGCGTAGATGACGATCGTGTTCGCCTTCACGTCGGGATGGCGATCGAGCCAGGCGCGCAATTCGCCGACGCTGCGATCGACGCCGGCCACGCAGCGCAGGTAGTTCTTGAGGTAGCGCTGGTACATCCAGCGCACGAGTTGCTTGCCCTGCGGATTCTCGCGCCGGAACGCTTCGTCCTCGGCGGCGAAGGCCGCGTCCCACGCCGCCCGTTGGGCTTCGGTCATGCGCGCGCGCTGGCTCATCCACGCGCGGTCGAGGCTCGACAATGTCGGTCGCTCGGCCTCGGTCGGCGGCACCATCAGGTCGTAGTGCAACGTCATGTGCCGGGCGATTTCCATCTCGGTCGCCCCGCGCGCCGGCATGCGGCCGGCATGGTCGTCGAACAAGGTCGCTGGCTCCGGCAGGTCGCGATCGCGGAACAAACCCAGTTCCTCGGGCGCCGGCAGCCAGTTGCGATGCGGCGCCTTGTGCTGGCACATCAGCACGAACGGCTTCTGCGGATCGCGGCGTTCGAGCCATTCGATCGCGAGCCGCGTGGTGACGTTGGTGGCGTGGCCTTCGTGGCGCACCAAGCCATCCTTGGTCAGGAAGTCGGGGTTGTAGTACTGGCCCTGGTCGGGCAACACGAGCCAGTGGTCGAAGCCGGTCGGATCGGTCTCGAGGTGCCACTTGCCGACGATCGCGGTCTGGTAGCCCGCCTGTTGCAGCAGCTTGGGGAACGTCGTCTGGTTGCCGTCGAAGACGTTGCCGTTGCGACAGAAGCCATTGGCGTGGCTGTGCAGCCCGGTCAGGATCGACGCGCGCGACGGACCGCACAGCGCGTTGCCGCAGTAGTTGCCGGCAAACAGCACGCCGTCCGCCGCCATGCGGTCGATGTGGGGCGTCGCGCCGAACGCACTGCCGTAGGCCCCGATCGCCTGGCAGGCGTGGTCGTCGCTGAACACGAACAGGATGTTCGGCCGCGAACCCGACAGCGCCCGCTGCGCCGCCAATGGCGCCACCACGCACAGGACTGCGAACAGGATCGGTGCTCTTGCCATGCCCGGACCATACGGCCCCGGGCGATGCCGATCAGCCGCCCTGCAGCGTCTTGCCGAAACCGCGCACGCGCAGCTTCACGAGCAGGCGAGCCTGCGCATCGTGGAACGCCTGGCGCGCGGTCTCGTCGGACGCATAACCGAGCGCTTCCTTGATCGCCGGAAACGTCGCGTCTTCGAGCAACCGCAGTTCGAGCAGGCGCCGCTGCCGCTCGGGCAGTTCCGCCAGCGCATCGCGCACGAGCCCGGCGCGTTCGCCGAGCGAAGCGGCCAGGGTCGGCGTCGCTTCGCGCGCGTCGGTGGCGACGGCGGCGAGCCCGACTTCCGGTTCGCCCACCTGCTTGCGACCGTCGCGCCGCGCCGCTTCGTGGCAACGCACCGCGTCGAGCAGGCGGTGGCGCACCAGCGTGCCGAGGTACGCGAAGAACGGGCCGGGCCCTTCGAACTGCGTGTCGGCGAGATCGCGCACCACCGCCATCAGCACTTCGTGCACGACATCGTGCGTGCTGAACAACGGCAGGATCCAGCGGTGCCGCTGGCGGAAGTCGAGTTCGAGGTCGCGATGCACCAGCCGCTTCACGTCCGGATAACACGAAGCGACCAACTGCGCCTGCGCCGCGGCATCGCCGTCGCGCGCGGCGACGATCTGTTGCTGCAGCACCGGCCAGTCGGCAATCACAGGAACACCCGCACCGGCCACGCCTCGGCCAATTCGGTCACGTTCGCATCGATCGCCGCCCAACGGAAGGTCACCTGGAACCCGGTCAGCGACAGCGCCGGCGGCACGAGCAGGCTCGCGGTGCGCGGATTGCCAGGTATGGGATCCGCGGGATTGCGGAACTGCAGCGGCGCCAGCTGGAACAGGGTCGGATCGTTGCCAAGCGTGACGAACGGGATCGCGAAGCCAGCGGTCACGCCGGTGACCGGTGGCCACCCGACCATCCAGGTGTCGAACAACGTCTGCGCGCCCGCCCGGCGCCGGAACGCCGAAGCATGCACGCTGGGCACACCGAGCAGGCCCGTTCCCGGCGCCCCGCACGAGGAACCGAAGTCGTCGCCGGCCGGCGGCGGGCCGCCAGTGGAGCCGATCGTCGGATCCAGCGTGCAGACCGCATCGACGTCGTCGCCCTGCGCCTTGCCGACCTGCTGGCTGATCGGCGTACCGTTCGGGCTCTTCACCACGCTCGGCGCCGGTGGGATGCCATCGGTCGAGCAGTCGGCGAACAGGAACTGGTCGCGCGCGAGCCCGACCAGGGAAAACACGATCTTGTCGGCGGCTGCATCGACGGCGAGCCCGTCGATGTCCTCGTTCTGCAGGAGGCCCAATTCGTACCAGGCGCAGTACACGCGCGGCTGGCTCCACGGACCGTTGATCGACGAGCGATCGACCATCAGGATCGTGGCGCCGCTGCGGGTAAGGGCGGGCGACGAACCCCACCATGCATTCGGCACCAACGGCGCCGTCGCCGACGACACCGTGAAGTAGATCGCGTCGGGGCTGACCAGCGGCCCGAAGCCGGGCTCGATCTGCACCAGCGATACCTGGTCGCGGCCGAGCATCAGCGGCACGTCGATGCCGTCCACTTCGCTGCCCACCGGCACCCCGAGATCCTGCCGCGAGTGCGAACGTTCGACGCGGCCGACGACCTCAGGCGGCAGGTTGCTGCCCGGCAACACCCACGAGAACATCGCCGCGCCGATGCTGCCGAGGGCCGCTTCCTGCGCGATGCGTGGCTGCGTCGAAGTGATGTTGCCCACCGCTCCTTGCCGCAACGAGAACGACAACACCCCCCACGAACTCGGCGGCACCTGCAGGTAGCCATCACCGACGACCAGGACGACGTCGCGCCCCATGCTGAAGTCGTCGATGTCGATGCCGGCCGGGGCCTGGTGGTACTGGAAGATCTGCTGGAGATCCGGTGGGAAGCTGCCGTTCGGCAGCGCCGCCGTCGGCGCACCGGAGAACCCGTTGCGATGCGCGCGCGTCTGCGCGTCCGTGCCCGCGACGATGCCGCCGTCGACCAACACCGCCGTCGGCGCCCCGGCCAGCACGCCGCGGGACTGGTTCAGGTTGGCCTGGGCCGAGAGGCCCGCAGCGAGGCACGGCGCCAGCGTGGAGACAAACGCGAAACGACGGAATTTGGCCATGGCGAAGGAAGCAGCGTAACAAGCCACCGGATCCCCAGGGGGAATCCGGCAATTGCGGTCGGTCACCGCCAAGGACGCAGGACGACGTCGATCTCCGCCATCATTCGTTCGCGGAACAGCCTGTCTTCGCCCGCCCGTTGCCAAGCCGCCTTGCGCAACACCGCGGCCACCCAAGCCGTCTGCTCGGCACTGAGGCCGCCCAGGGGCAACAGGTAGGCCAGATTCGCCAGTTGCACCGGGCTGTCCGGGTCGTCCATCAGCATCTTCGCCACCGCCACCACCGCCGCCTGCGGCTGTTCCGACTGCAGCGCCTGTGCAATCGCCAGCTTCTGCCTGCCCACGGGCCGATCCCGCGCAGCAAGACTCTCGGCGTAGGCGCTGGCGGCGCGTTCCGCGGCCACGCGCATCTCGGGATCCTGGGTCGCCGACAGCTTCACGTACACGTCGATCTCGATGTTGCCGAGCAGGTCGGGCACCTTCCACGCTTCGCCGCGCTGGCCGGTCTTGGTCAACGCCAACGTCGCCGCGCGGGCTTCGTCCAACTTGCTTTGCGCCTGCAGCAACTGCGCTTCGGTGAACGCCGTGTTCCATGCGAACGGACGCACCAACCTGGCCTGTTCGAGATGGAACGCACTGCGCTCGTGGTCGCCGACGCGCAGGTAGGCGAGGCCGAGATTCTGGTGCGGACCGTGCCGCCCGGGCCGCAGTTCGAGCGAACGCAACAGGTCGGGAATCGCGGCGCGGTACTCCTTCGCCAGCAACCGCCCGACGCCGCGCATGGCGCAGGTACGCGCGGTTGCACCGCCGTACAGGGTTTCCAGCGCCACCGACTCGTTGTGCAACTGCCGCAACAACTGCGCCTGCACTTCGCCCGTTTGACGTTCTGCCAACGCCGCCAACGACAGCAAGCGCAGGTCGCGCGCCGGCAGGTACTCGGGCGCGGCCTTGGCCAGCAAGGCATCGGCCCGCGCCGCAAACCCATCGACGTCGCTGTTGCGCAGCTCGTGGAAACCGGCGACGTACCACTCGAGCGCGTCCACGGGCTCCGGCAGGCCGGTGAGGTCGACCGCGCGCGCTCCTTGCAGGCTTTGGTCGGCATCCGAGTATCGCTGCGCGAGTTGCCGCAGGTACGGACGCTCGGACTGCGCCGCAATCACCGCCAGGTCGGCCGCCGCGCCGGCCCGATCGCCGAGGTCGAGTCGCAGGCACGCGCGGAACAACCGCAGCGCCAGGTCGTCGGCATCGAGCTCCAGGATGCGATCCAGCAGGTCGACACCGACGCGATGTTCGCCGACCAGATCGGCGACTAGGCGTTCCTGCGGCCACCCTTCGACGGCGAGCACCGAAGGCAGCGTCACCAACAAGTCGGCCTTCGCCTGCACCCGCGCCACCGCGCGCTGCTGCAGCACGATCGGCGCGGCGATGGCGAGCACGAGCGTGATCAGGACCAGCGCGACGACCGCCACCAACCGCGCCGGCGCACGCTTCCAGGTGCGCCAACGCCGGGCCAACGGCCCGAGCGGGCGAGCGGTGACCGGCCGATGCTGCAGGAACGCCTCCAGGTCCGTGGCCAACGCGTCCGCCGTCGCATACCGGCGATCCGGTTGCCGTTGCAGGCACCGATCGACGATCGCGGCGAGATCGCGCGGCGACTCGCACACCTCGAGCAACAACGGCGGATCCACGTTCGGCAAGGCGGCGAGAACGCTGGGTGCATCGCCTTCGTAGGGCGGCCGGCCGGCGAGCAGATGGAACAACGTCGCGCCGAGTCCGTACACGTCGAGCGTGGGCTCGGCCGAGGCCACGCTTCCCGCCCGCACCTGTTCGGGGGCCATGTACCACGGCGTGCCGACCGTCGTCGCCGTCGCGGTCAGGCGCTGGTCGTTGGCGCGGGCGGCGATGCCGAAATCGAGCAGCACCGCGCGGCCCGGGCGTGCCAGGAACACGTTCGACGGCTTCACATCGCGGTGGACGAGCTGCTGCGCGTGCGCGGCGGCGAGGCCACGCGCCAGCGCCGCCCCCCAGCGCGCCACCTGCCGCGACCACACCGACTCGATCGCCGGCTCCCCCGACAACTCCGCCGCCACCGCCAACGCCGGCTCGCCATCGGCGATGCGCTCGAGCAACCGGGCGAAGGTGCCGCCGACGAGCCGTTCCATCACCAGGAAGTGGATGCCCTCCGGCGTGCGGCCGCGGTCGAACACTGCGACCACGTGGGCATGCTGCACTCCCGCCAACGCTTCGGCTTCCCGTTGGAACCGGCGCTCGGCCTCCGGATCGCGGAACAGGCGCACATCGAGGATCTTCACCGCGACCGTGCGCTGCAGTTCGCGATCGCGCCCTTCGTAGACGACGCCCATCGCACCGCGGCCGAGGCACTGGTCGAGCTGGTAGCGACCCGCGAGCACGGCCCCCTGCAGCGGATCCTCGCGCAACGCCACCTGCTGCAAGGCCGGCAGCTGCTCGTGCAGGCCGAGCACCTCGGCGAGCGGCTGGGCCAGATGCGGATGCGCCGCGGTCAGGACCTGCACGTCGACCGGTTCGCCGGCATCGATATGTGCCAGTGCCTGCCGCACCAGTTCGATGAGGCGTTCCTGGTCGGCGACGTTGCGAGCGAGGGTCACGGGCGAAGTACCGGTCGGCGTGATTGTAGGGTCACCAGTCGGCGCCCGAACGCAACGAGGTCCGATTCCGGTAACTCCACGACTTGCTCGTGGCGCATGCTCGGGGGACGCTGGCTAGACTGCGTGCTTCATCCACTCGTCACAGAGGCCCATGACCGTCCCATCCGACCGCGGCTTCAGCCGCCGTTCGTTTCTGAAGGGCTCCGCCGTCGCTGGCATCGCCACGACCGGCCTGACCGCCGCAGCCCACGCCGTCCCAGCAGCCCCTGAGTCCTTCGGCCCCGGCCGCCACGAGATCGCCCTGCTCGTGAACGGCAAGGAGCAGAAAGTCACGGTCGAGACGCGCACCACGCTGCTCGACGCGCTGCGCGACGGCCTCGACCTCACCGGTTGCAAGAAGGTCTGCGATCGCGGCTCCTGCGGCGGCTGCACGGTGTTGATGAACGGCGAACCGGTCACCGGGTGCCTCGTGCTGGCGATGGACGCGGTCGGCCAATCGCTGACGACGGTCGAGAGCCTGACCGAAGGCGACACCCCGCACGCCCTGGTGCAGAACTTCGTCAAGTGCGACGCGATGCAGTGCGGCTTCTGCACGCCGGGCATGGTGATGAGTTCGCTCGCCTGCCTGCAGAAGCGCGGCAAGCCCACCGAAGAGCAGATGCGCACCGACCTGTCGGGCAACCTCTGCCGCTGCGGCACCTACGGCCGCGTGATGGAAGCGATCCAGCGCACCGCCGCCGGCGGCACCGGAGGTGGCAAGTGAGCACGCCACGCGACGTCGAGATCACGGTCGGCTACCCGGCCCTGCCCGGCCTCGAGGACCGCCTCGAGAAGCGCACGGTCAAGCCCGCGGAAGGCGACGCGGCGCCGTGGGACGCGACCACGAAGTTCACGACCATCGGCACCGACGTCGATCGCGTCGATGGCCTGCAGAAGGCGAGCGGCCGCGCCAAGTACACCTACGACATCACCTTCCCCGGCATGCTGCAGGCGATGATCCTGCGCGCGCCGATCGCGAAGGGCAAACTCAAGGGGCTGGAGCTCGACGAGGCGTCGCGCATGCCCGGCATCGGCGCCGTCGTGGCCCTGAAGGACCTCGGCGCCAAGGTGCGCTTCGTCGGCGATGCGATCGCGGCGGTGGCCGGCACCACGCTGAACCACGTGCGCGACGCGATCGAGAAGATCCGCGCCGAGTATGACCTCGAAGAGCACAACGTCGACTACGTCGTCGCCACCGACGCGCCGCTGCTCTCAGCGACCGGCCAGATCGAGGAGCCGTGGGCGGAAGCGGCCGAACTCGAGGCCGCGCTGAAGGAGGCGAAGGTCACTCACGAAGCCACCTACCGCACCGAAGTGCAGACGCACAGCTCGCTGGAGACGCACGGTGGCGTTGCCCGCTGGAACGGCAACGACCTCGAGATCTGGCTGTCGACGCAGGCGACCTTCGGTTGCCGCGGCGAACTGGCGCAGGCCTGCAAGGCGAAAGGCATCGACGTCGGCACCGTGACGCTGCACGCCGAGTTCGTCGGCGGCGGCTTCGGCAGCAAGTTCTCGGCCGGCATCGAAGGCCTCGCGGTGTGCCTGCTCGCGCACGCGGCGAAGGTGCCGGTGAAACTGATGCTCGACCGCTTCGAAGAGCACACGACCACCGGCAACCGGCCCGGCTGCCTGATGCAGGCCCGTGCCGGCGTCGACGCCGACGGCAGGATCGTCGCCTGGGACTGGCGCAGCTTCGGCCACGCCGGCTTCACCGGCAGCGGTGGCGTGTCGGTGCCGAACTACTACACCGCCGATGCGAAGAAGCGCACCGCGCACAAGGACCTCAACATCGACGCCGATCCGCCGCGGCCGATGCGCGCCCCGGGCCACCCGCAGGGCTGGTTCGGCGCCGAGTTGTTCCTCGACGAACTGGCGACGAAGGCCGGCATCGACCCGCTGCAGTTCCGGCTGAAGAACGACCGCGAAGCGATCCGCCTCGACCAGTGGCGCTTTGGCGCTGCGAAGTTCGGCTGGGACGCGGCCCGCGCGCGCAAGAATGAAGCCGGCGCGCGCTTCCTGACTGGCAGCGGCCTCGCCAGCGCCCGCTGGGGCAACCTCGGCGGCGCCGGCCGCGGCACCCCGCACGGCATCACCTGCCGCATCCACCAGGATGGCACGGTCGAGACGCGCAGCGGCGCGCAGGACATCGGTGTCGGCACGAAGACGATGATGGCGATCGTGACCGCCGAAGAACTCGGCATCCCGGTCGCGCGCATCACGGCCATGACCGGCCACACGACCGATCCATCGGGCCCGGCTTCGGGTGGCAGCACGCTGACGCCGAGCATCGCGTCGGCGGTGCGCCACGCGGCGTTCCTGGCCAAGCAGACGCTGGTCGAGATCGTCGCCAAGCACATCGGGGTGCCGCTGTCCGAGGTCCACTGCGCGGGCGGCAAGGTCGGCTCCGGCACCGCCCAGTTGCGCTGGGCCGACGCCTGCAAGCTGATCGGCCCGAACCCGATCGACGAACGCGGCAAGCGCCATCCCAACTACGCGGAGAAGCCGTTCCACGCGTCGCAGTGCGGCGCCCAGTTCGCTGAAGTGAAGGTCGACACCTGGACCGGACTCGTCGAAGTGACGCGCATGTTCGGCATCCAGGACTGCGGCCTGGTGCTCGCAAAGAAGCAGGCCGAGAGCCAGGTGCTCGGCGCGATGATCCAGGGCGTCAGCTACGCGCTGCACGAACAGCGCATCATGGACAAGCGCAGCGGTCGCATGCTGAACGGCGACTTCCTCCGCTACAAGATCACCGGTGTGCGCGACCTGCCGCGCCTCGAGTGCCACATGCACAGCATCGCCAACGGCCACGACAGCGTCGGCGCCGCGGGCCTTGGCGAACCGCCCTCGGTCGCCACCGCGGCCGCGATCGGCAACGCCGTGTTCCATGCGATCGGCGTCCCCGTACGCCACCTCCCCATCACTCCGGACAAGGTCCTCGCAGCCCTCGCCAGCAAGAAGGGATGATCCGATGAAACCATTCACCTATGTCGTGCCGAAGTCGCTGGCCGAAGCGAGCGAAGCGGGCAAGCAGCCGAACACCGTGTTGAAGGGTGCCGGCGTCGACCTGATCGATCGCATGAAGGAGCGCCTGCAGACTCCCGAACGCATCGTCAACCTGCTGCCGTTGAAGGACGAACTCGCCGGCGTCGCCGTCGAGGCCAGCGGCGAACTGAAGATCGGCGCCACCACGACGATCGCCCAGCTCGAACAACACGAAGCGCTCGCCAACCCCGCGCTGGCCGGACTGCAGGCCGCCGCTGCGCTGACGGCGTCGCCACAGATCCGCAACCGCGCCACCGTCGCCGGCAACATCCTGCAGTTCACCCGCTGCTGGTACGTGCGCAGTGAAGCGTTCCATTGCCTGCATGGCGGCCGTGGGCCGACCTGCCTCGCGATGACCGGCGAGAACCGCTACCACGCGGTGCTCGGCTGGATGGACTGCGTGCGCGTGCACCCGAGCAACCTGGCGCCGCCGCTGCTGGCGCTCGACGCCGAGTACTCGACGCGGCTTGGCGACAAGGTGCGCCGCCGCAAGTTCACCGACTTGTTCCCGGCTGAGCCGCGGGCACAGACCGCCGAGCACACGCTGGAAGCCGGCGAGATCGTCACTGCCATCCACGTGCCGAAACCCGCCGCCGGCACGCGCACGGCCTACTGTGAGTCGCGCGAGAAGCTGACGTTCGACTGGGCGACGACGGCGTGCGCGGTCAAGGTCGTGCTCGCCGGCGGCAAGATCGCTGCCGCGAGCGTGGTGCTCGGCGCCGTGGCGCCGGTGCCGCTGCCGCGGCCCAAGGCGGCGGCGTTGCTGCTCGGCGAGGCGCCGTCGGCGACGTTGTTCCAGAAGGTGGCGGAGGCGGCCTACGCCGGCGCGTCGCCGCTCGCGCACAACGACTACAAGCTGGTGGTCGGCAAGGCGATCGTGCGTGAAGCTCTCGAACAGGCGACGAGGTGATGCCATGAGCAACCAGAACGAGAAGATCACGACGCACCAGGACCTCGTGCCGCGGGACCTGTGCCCGTCGATGCTGATGAAGCACCTGCTGACGCACTCGATGAGCGAGCGCGTCTTCGACGATCGGCAGTGGCCCGGCGACGGCTACTACTGGTGCGCGCGCACCTGCACCTGCGTCGGACCCGACGACGAAGTCGTGCACCCGAAGGACTGCCGCCCGGGCCGCCGCTGCTACCAGGGCCCGCAGGCCTAGGCAACGCTGGGCGCGAGGCGTCGGGGCATCACTTCTTGCGCACGATGAACATGCCCCAGGAATGCAGGAGGTCGGCGGCTGGCATGGAACGCCAGGGCTCCAGCAACCGTGCTCGCACCTCGTCGGCCATCGGCAGTGGGTTGGACTGGCTCAGCTCCAGCACCGCAAATCCGTGGCGCTCGAAGATCGCGGGGTAGTCGCAGATTCGCAGCCGATTGCAGCCATGGACGATCGACTCCTTGCTTTCGAGGGTGAGGAACTCGAAGGGGGGCAGGGACGGGTTCCCGTACCAACGATGGTCGATGGTGTCGATTCCGTGCAGCCCGAAGCCGCCCGATCGCGTGATCCTGGCCATCGCCGCCACGGCTGCATCCGGGTCCGGCACGTGCTCCATGACGCTGTTGCTCACCACCACGTCCACCGAAGCGGGACCGATCGGTGCTCGCTCGAGCAAACACGAGTGCAGCATCAGCCGGGTTGGATCGACCCCCTCCAGGTCGCCCTTTCGAAGCTTGGCGAAGTCGAAACCGCGCATGTTCGTCAGGATCAGCTCGCGCGTGATCGGCAGATCGGCAAACAGGCGTTGGGGATCGATGAGCGTTTCCCCCATCAAACGCGCCAGCGATTGCAGCACAGCACCAACGTCGGGGATCGGATCCAGTTCGACCAGATGCGCCTGCCGCACGCCGAGCATGAGGTGGGTGAACATCCGCTGGGCTGGACTGATTGCCCCGGCACCGAAGTCGACATGCACAGCCCCCGCCAGCGGCAGTCCATACTTGTAATGCGCGTAGCGGATGTTCTTCATTTGCACAGCAGCGAGGCTCATGCTGAACCTGTTCTGCTGCGTGTCGACAGCGGACTCGATGGCGTCCTGCAACCGCAGCAACACGGCCAGGCACCGCTCTTGCTCGAAGCGCGAACCGCCTTGCGACGAGGCAGTCAGCTTCGCCAAGAGACCAGCGGCTAGCTCCGCCAGAGGAATCTGCGAGACGTCCAAGTTCGTCCGCACCTCGTGATGCACCAGCCGTCCGTGAGTCGTTTCCATGGCGTCCTTTCGCTCGAAGTCGCCTGGAGACTGCGGCAATGGGCAAGCACCGTCAACCCCGCTCGAGAAGCTAGCCGCCTCGTCCAGAGACCTGGCTGGACGCCGGATGGCAGCGCACTCGCGCTGTCGCCCTCAGCTCTTCGGCCCAGCCGAGCCAGCAGAACAGCCGTTCCGGCCAGCAGCGCAGCAGCAACCGGACGGTGGCGACAACGGCGCGCAGCCGCCACATGGGGCACGCGAGCTGCAGGTCGTTGCCGAGCAACACGTCGAGACGCCGGTCACCGAGCTTCAGGAAACGGCGCACCGGGCGATCGAGCCCGAAGCGCTCCATCGTGGTGATCGCGAAGCGGTAGTCGGCGTCGCACACCATCGGCAACGTGCGCATCGCGACGACGTCGAGGCCGGCGCGCTCGAACGCCGCCGCCAGCGACCGCGGCGTGAAGTACGAAATGTGCTCCGGGAAGATCCACGGGATGCCCTTGCCGGCGACGTGCCGTTTGGCGGCGCGCCAGTTCGGCACCGCGACGTGCACGAAGCCTCCCTCGGGCAACAGCCGCGCCGCCGCCCGCAGCGCACCGACCGGATCGAGCAGGTGCTCGAGCGAGTGCGAGAACGTCACCACGCCGACACTGCCTGGCGCCAGCGGCGCCTGCTCGATCGCGCACGCATGCACGGCGCACCCGAGCGTCGTCTGGATGTGCTCGACGCTCGGCTTCGCCAGTTCGAGACCGATGGCGGTGAGGCCCTGGCTCAGCGCCGCTTCGAGCAGGATCCCCGCCCCCGCGCCGACGTCGAGCAACGGCCCACGCGCCCCGCGGCGCAGCAGATCGCGCACCACGGTGACGTCGCGCTGCAGGAACAGGTGCTTGTGCGGCAACTGCTGCATTCCGTAGCTGCCGGCGTCTTCGTAGCGACCGTCGTACTCGAGCGCTTCCGGCAGCGGATGCTGCTGTACGAAGTGGCACGACCGGCAGCGCCACAGCTGCAGCGCGCCCTTGGTCAACACGCGCTTGCCAGTCGGGTGCGCGCAGAGCAAACAGCGGAAGGTCATGACGAGGACGCACCGTGCGGCGGCGGGCGGCTCTCTTACAGCATGCGGGCGAGTGCGACGAGCCCGTCGAGCCACAGCCCGAAGCCGAACGTGGCCACGGTGCTGACGCCCAGCACTACGCGCGTCGCCAGCGCCACCGGTTCGCGCCGTTGCGTGCGCTCGTTGGCAGCGGCCGGTTCGGCGAACACCACTGCGCGCACCACGAGCAAGTACGACCACGCCGACACTGCCGTCGCCAACAGGAACAACAGCACCGCCACCACCATCGCCGACGAACCGCCCGGGGCCATGCCGGCGGCCAGTGCCTGCTGCAGCACACCCCACTTGCCGAGGAAACCGGCGAGCGGCGGCACCCCCGCGAGACTCAGCAGGAACAGGCACAGCAGGCTGCTGACCCAAGGTTGCGAGCGCCAACTGCCAGCGAGATCGGCGAGGCTCGTGCTGCCCCGCGCGCGTTCGAGCACCGACAGGCACAGCAGCGCGCCGGCGTTGCTGCCGACGTAGGTCAGCAGGTAGAAGCCCGCGGCAGCGGCCGCTTCGCGCGACGGCAGGCAACCGATCGCCAGAACCACCGCAGCGCCGTGGCCGATGCCGGAGAAGGCGACGATGCGTTTGGCGTCGCGCTGCACCAGTGCCGTGAACGACGCCAGCAGCATGCTGACTGCCGCCAGCACCGCAATCGCACCACCGAGCGTCACCGGCGCGAGCAATGACGGCGGCACGGCCGTCATCAGGATGCGCACCAACGCGGCGGCGGCGGCGATCTTCGGCAACGTCGACACCGTGGCGACGGCGATCGCCGGCGAGCCCTGGTAGACGTCCGGCGCGAAGAAGTGGAACGGCGCCAGGGTCAGCTTGTAGGCGATGCCCGCGCCGGCGAGCAGCAACGCGAACCCAGCCAGCACCGGCGCGCCGCTGGCGAACGCGGCGCCGATGCCGACGAAATCGAGATGCCCGGTCGCGCCATAGACGTGGCTGATGCCGAACAGCATCACGGCGCTGACGGCGCCGCCGAACAGCACGAACTTCATGCCGGCTTCGGCGGAACGGCGGTCACCGCCGCGGAACGCGACCAGCGTGTAGCCGGCGAGGGCGACCAGTTCGAGACCAAGCCAAAGTGCTACGAAGTTGGCAGCGGCGGCGGCGATGAGCGCACCGAGCCCGACCGCGACCACCGATGCCGACCACGCCCCGGTGTCGTTGCCATGCCGACGTTCGCCCATGCCGCCGAGCAGCAGGAATGCCGTGAGCGGCAGGATCAGCAGGCGCGCCAGCGTGGTCACGCCATCGATCGCGAGCATGGTGCCGACGTTGCCGACCGGTGCCGCGCAGGCGAGCCACATCGCCACCGCGCACGACACGATGCCGAGCACGGGACCAAGCCGCCGGGCGTTGGCACCCGGCGACAGGTCGCTGGCGAGGATCGCCAGCAGACCGCCGGTGAGCGCGGCTTCAGGACGCACGAGAGCAAGCGGGAACGCTTCGGCAAACGCGATCACGGACGGCCTCCCTGCAGCGTCTGCACGAGCAGTTCACACGCGGGCCGCAGCGCATCGACGATCGGGGCAGGCCACAGCCCGAATGCCAGCAGCAACGCCACGAGCGGCAGCAGGGCCCAACGTTCGCGACCGTCGAGGTCGCGGTAGGTCGCGTGTTCCGCGTGTTGCAGCGGCCCATAGGCGACGCGCTTCACCGTCCACAGCAGGTAGGCCGCGGACAGGACTACCGACAGGGTCGCCAGACCACCGAGCCACGGGAAGGCGCCGCGTCCGGTGAACGCACCTGCCAACACCAGGAACTCGCCCGGGAACCCGGCCAGCGCCGGCAAGCCAGCGCCGGCGAGCGCGCCGAGCAGCAGGATCCACGCGAACACCGGCATCGGCTTCGCCAGACCACCGAAGCCAGCGACTTCGCGATGGTGCGCGCGGTCGTAGACAACACCGACGAGCAGGAACAACAACCCCGACGACAGGCCGTGCGTGACCGCCTGCACCATGCCGCCAGTGGCGCCGGCGACCGTGCCACTGGCGAGGCCGAGCAGGCAGAAGCCCATGTGCGAGACCGACGAGTAGGCGACGAGTCGCTTCAGGTCGCGTTGGCCGAGGGCCGCCCACGCGCCCCACAGGATGCCAACCAACCCAACGACGCCAAGCGTCGGCGCCCACGCGAATGCCTGCTGCGGAAACAGCGGCACACCGACGCGGTAGAGCCCGTAGACGCCGAGCTTGAGCAACACGCCGGCGAGCAGCACCGACACCGCGGTCGGCGCCTGCACGTGCGCATGCGGCAGCCAGGTGTGCAACGGCACCGCGGGAATCTTCACGAGGCACGCGAGCAGCACGGCGAGGAACCCGAACGCGGCCAGCGACACGCCGAGCAGGTTGGTGGTCTCGAAGTGCGGCGCCTGCAGCGCCAGATGGCGCAGGTCGAAGCCGCGCGGCACGAGCACAAGCTTGGGGCCATCGTGCGACAGGTCGATCGGCAAACCGTGCAGCGTGCTGGTCGCGGCGTCGGCGTGCGCAGTCACCACGACGTGCGGCACCACCACCGTGCGGCCCGCGGCCGGCGTGGCGTTCCACAGCCCGAGCAACATCGCCAGCATCAGCACGCTGCCGGCCAGCGTGTAGACGAAGAACTTCATCGCCGCGTAGCGACGCTGGTCACCGCCGAACACGCCGACCAGCGGCAGCATCGGCAGCAGCACCATTTCCCAGCTGACGTAGAACAGCAGCAGGTCGAGCGACGTGAACACGCCGTTCATCGCCGCCAGCAGCACGAGCACCAGCGCGTGGTAGGCGCGCGGATGGCGTTCCTGGCTCCACGCCGAGATCGTCGCGATCGCCGTGATCAGGCCCGACAGGGCCAGCATGGCGGCACCGATGCCGTCGACGCCGAACCGGAACGACGCGCCGAACGCCTCGCTCCACGCATGGCTCTCGAGCAGCCGGAAGTCGGCACCCGGCCGCATCGCGAAGTCGGCGAGGGCAAAGCCGCCGACGCCGAGCGTGAGCAGGCTGCCGGCGAGCGCGAACCAGCGCGCGGCGCGCAGGCCGGGCACCGCCACGCACGCGACGGCGAGCAACAGCGGCGCCAACACACAGGCGAGCAACGGACCCATCACCAGAGCCCTCCCCACAAGAGCGCCACGGTGACGACGGCGAACGCGACCGCGAGGTAGACGCCGAGGCGGCCGGCGTGCAACGAAGCACTACCGGCACCCAGGTGCGCGCAACCGGCGGCGATGCCGTCAACGACACCATCGACGGAAGCCGACGCGCGGCGCTCTTGCGCGTTCTCGAGCTGTTCCAAGCGACGTTCGCCACCGAGGTCGAAGAACGCCACGACCTGCGCCAGCACGCGGCCAATGCCGCGCGTGAACAGGAGATCCCAGGCCTTGTCGATGCCCCAGAGATTGCCGCACGCGGCGTGCAGCGGAGCCGCACTACGCGCGAGACCAGCAGCGACGTCGCGGCCACCGCGTGGCGCGAGCAAGAACACCCACAGCGCGAAACCACCGCCGACGGCGAGCAACACGAGTGCGGTCACCATCGCCGGCAAGTGCGATTCGCCATGCGGCAGCGGCAGCCAGGCGCCGATCGTCCACGGCAGCGACAGCGTCATCGGCACCAGAAGCAGCAACACCACCTTGGCGCCGGTGGACGGGTCGTGCGCATAGTGCGTGAGGTCGTGGTCCCGTTCTTCGCCGGTGAAGATGCGCAGCCACCAACGCAGCATGTAGGCCGCCGTCAGCAGGCTGCCAGCACAGGCGAGCACGAACGGCCCCCACGCCAACCCGCCCGCGCTCTGCGCGTTGCCGAGCGCCGCGGCGAGCACCGCGTCCTTGCTGACGAAGCCGCTGAACAACGGCATGCCGAGCAGCGCCAGCAGCGCCGCCAACGACACGTAGGCGACCACCGGCATGCGCTTGCGCAGGCCGCCGAGGCGCGCGAGGTCCTGGTGGCCGGCGCAGGCGTGGATGACCGCACCGGCGCACAGGAACAGCAGGCACTTGCTGAACGCGTGGGTGAACAGGTGCGCGATCGCCGCGTCCTTGCCGCCGGCGGCCGGGCCGGCGCCGAGGCCGACGAACATCAGGCCGAGCTGGCTCACCGTCGAGTACGCGAGCACCGCCTTCAGGTCCCATTGCACGCAGGCGATCGTCGCCGCAAGCAGGCAGGTGATGCCGCCGGTCCAGCCGACGACCGCGAGCGCTTCCGGTGGAAACAGCGGGTAGCAGCGGGCGACCAGGAACACGCCGGCGGCGACCATCGTGGCCGCGTGGATGATCGACGACGCCGTGGTCGGGCCCTGCATCGCGTCGGGCAGCCACGTGTGCAGCGGGAACTGCGCGCTCTTGCCGATGGCGCCGCAGAAGATGCCGAGCGCGGCGATCGTCAGGCAGAGCGACACCGTCACCCAGATGCCCTTCTGCTCGATCGTCATCGCCGTCGGATTGGCGACGTAGTGCGCCATCTCCTGCAGGTTCTGCCAACCGAGCACGTCGCCCGAGCGCCCCAGGGTCACCGCAGCCACAAGCAGCGCACCGATGCCGATCAGGAAGCCGGCGTCGCCCACGCGGTTCATCACGAATGCCTTCAACTGCGCGTGCGCCGGGCTCAGCTGCGCTTCGAGCACGCCACGCGCGCCAGCGCCCTTGTTGGCCTGGTAGGTCGGATCCACGGCCGCCGCCGGCTTGTCGAACCAGAAGCCGATCAGCAGGTAGCTGCCAAGGCCGACGAGTTCCCAGCAGCAGAAGCTCAGGAACAGGTTGTCGCTGAGCACGACACCGAGCATCGCCGCCGCGAACAGGCAGAACTGCCACGGGAAGCGGGCCGCCTGCGGGTCGTCGTGCATGTACCAGGCGTTGAACACGAGCACGCCGGTCGCCAGCGCACAGACGATCAACGCCATCACCGCCGCCATCGCGTCGATGTAGGTGCCAACCCCGAGCGTGAAGGTGCCGAGTTCGAGCCAGGTTGCGTGCGGGCCGGTGACCGTGCCGCCGCCGACGACGGCGATGGCCATCGTCGCCGCCAGCGCCGTGGCGATCGCCATGACCACGGCGGCAATACCGTGCGCCAGTCCCGGCGAACGCAACCGCGTGCACACGAGCGCCGCGAACAGCGGCAACAACCAGACGAGCACGGAGACGGTACCGACGGTCACGAGCGCAACTCCCGCGTGGCTTCCAGATCGACGTCGCGGAACGTGCGATACACCGCGAAGAACAGCGCCAGCGCCACCGCCGCTTCCGCCGCCGCCACGACGACAACGAACACCGCCGCGGTCTGGCCCTGCGGATCCGCCGCACTCGGCGCGAACCGGCCGTAGGCGGCGAACTGCAGCGCCGCCGCGTTCAACATCAGCTCGATGCCGATCAGCACGCCGATCGCGTTGCGCCGGCTGATGATCGCGAACACACCGGCGACGAACAGGATGCCGGCGACGAGCAGGTAGCCGTCGAGCCGGTCCGGAGAGATGTCAGGCATCGGCCACCTCGCCCGCCGGGCGACGGAAACGCTGCACGATCACGACGGAACCGACGAGTGCCACCGTCAGCAGCAGGCCGGCAGCGAAGAAGGGCACGAACCAGTCCCCCATCAGCAGGTCGCCGACCGTGAAGGTGTCGCCTTCGAACGCATCGGGGCGCATGTCGCCGGCTGGGCGTGCATCGGCGGCACTGCGGCCGGCGAGCGCCAACCGCACGACGACGGCACTGGCAAGCACGGCTGCGAGCCCACCGGCGGCGAGCAACGCCGGGCTGCGCCGCTGCACAGCGCCCATCACGTCGGCGCTGAACAGCGTCGCGAACAGGATCAGCACCAGGATGCCGCCGATGTAGACGACGACCTGCACGCAGGCGAGCCAGTGCTGTTCGAGGAACAAGTAGAGGCCAGCGATGCCGAGCAGGCACAGCCCGAGCAGCAGCGAGGCGTGGAACAGGTTGCGCACGAGGGCGGCGCCGATGGCGCCGGCGATCGCCAGCAACGAGCTCACCACGAACAGGAACGTCTCGATCACGGGGTCGGACTCCCACCGGATGCGGCATCGGGGCCGGACTTCGTCGCCGGCGGTGCACCCGGCGCGGCCGGTGGCGCTGCTGGCGCTGCGGGTGTTGCACCAGCCGCCGGCGCGGGAACGGAAGCGGGCTTCGGCGCCGCCGCGGCAGCTGCCGCCGCCGCTTTCGCCTTCGCCGCCGCCGCCGCCGCGTCCTTCGCCTTCTTCTTCGCTTCGCGCGCCGCGTCGGCTTCCGCCTTCTGCTCCGGCGTGAAGAAACCGAGTCCGTAAATGCCGATCAGGTGCTGGCCGCGGTCGTCGATGCGCGCATCGAGCCAGGCGCGATCCTCGGCCGACAACGCCTCGCGTGGCTGCGCGGCGAGCGCATGCAGCCGTTCCATCTCCGGCGCATCGAACCGCACGTCGACCTGCTTGCTGTTGCGGCGGAACAGGAAGCGCTTGCCCTCGTGCTGCGGGTCCATCTCGAACGTGCGCGTCATCGACAGCGAGTCGGTCGGGCACGCGCGCACGCACAAGCCGCAGTAGATGCACTTGCTCAGGTCGATGTCGAAGCGCGACGCGCGCATCTTGTTGTCGCCGTCGCGTTCGCCGTCCATCTTGAAGCAGTCGACCGGACACACGGTGTCGCAGGCGTGGCAGACGATGCAACGGTCGGCGTCGTTGACCAGGTGGCCGCGCTGGCGGTCGCCGACGACTTCGGCCGGCTGCTCGGGATACTCGCGCGTGGCCGACATCGCGCCGCCTTCGCCGCGCAGGTTCTCGACCAGGAACCGGCCGGTGGTGCGCATCCCGCTGACGCAGGACTGCACCGCTTCGACCACGTCGTGGATCCAAGCGAGGATCATGAACGGCCTCCCGTGAGTCGCTGCAAGGCCGGATGGACCTGGCCGTGTTTCTTCTTCGCCATCACCACGAGGCAGGCCCCGATCGCCACCGGCACGGCCCACGCCGCGAGATGGCCGAGCCAATGCAGGTCAGGGCGCGGGCGCGACGCGACGCGACCGAACGCTTCGCCGGCATGCGTGCCGCCCGCCGCGAGCAGCGTGACAGCGAGGCCAAACATCGACACCAGGCACATCGGCACCAACACGAGCCACGACAGGCGCATCACCTGGTCGACGCGGAAGCGCGGCAGCGTCCAGCGGATCCACATCATCACCAGGAACACGGTGACGACCTTGACGCCGAGAATGGCGCCGTGGATCGGCACTTCGAGCCACACTGGCAAGCCGACGATCCACTCTTCGCCGATCGGACTCTGGTAGCCCCCGAAGAACAGCGTCGCCAGCAACGCGCCGATCAGCAGCATCTCGGTGTACTCCGCCATCGCGAACAGGCCCCAGCGCAGGCCCGAGTATTCGGTGTTGAAGCCCGACACGAGTTCGCTCTCGGCTTCGGCCATGTCGAACGGCGAGCGCTGGCACTCGGCGAGACCGGCGATGAAGAACACCGCCGCGAGCGTGGCGAGGAACGGGCTCTGCACGACGTTCCAGCCGAGCAGCGAGAACACGCCGGGTTCGTACTGCTGGCCGACGATCGCGTGCAGGTCCATCGTGCCACACCACAGCACGACGCCGCCGACCGCGAGGCCGATCGGCACTTCGTAGCTGACCAACTGGGCGACGGCGCGCATGCCGCCGAGCAGCGACCATTTGCTGCCCGAACCCCAGCCAGCCATCTTCAGCGCGACGACGACGATGCCCGACACCGCGATCGCGAACAGCGCCGCGACTTCGGTCTCCAGCATCACCAGGTGCTGGCCGAACGGCACCACGCAGAACGGCAGGAAGGCGCCCGCGAGCGCCAGGTACGGCGCCAGCCGGAAGACGATGCCGTCGGCCCCGGTCGGCACGATGTCTTCCTTGCCGAGCATCTTGATGCCGTCGGCGACGAACTGGCCGAGGCCGAGCCGGCGCGAGACCAGCAGCAGCGAGCGCACCGGGCGCAGGTTGCAGAACGCGGCGAAGATGCGGTCCTGGCGCGCGCGCGGCAGGAAGAACAGCAGCACGCGGAAACCGAAGCGCAGCGGTCCGTCCAGGCCGGCCGAGCTCGGGCCGACGCGGCGCTGGATCGCCGCGGCGATCTTGCGTTCGAGGATCTGGCCGAGGGCCGCGATCGGGAACACCAGCAGCAGGATCGGCACCACCCACACCGCGAGCACGGCGATGGTGAGCGCGATCCAACCGGGTTCGCCGCCTGCGAGCCAGGCGGCAAGCGCATCGACCGCGTACCCGAACCCGTTCATCGGTCGATCTCCGGCACGACGATGTCGAAGCTGCCGATCACCGCCACCACGTCGGCGAGGAAGATGCCGCGCATCACGTGGTGGAAGATGCCGGCGGCGGTGAACGACCCGGTGCGGCAGCGCACGCGGAACAGCGCCTTGGTGCCGTCGCTGACCAGGAAGTAGCCCATCTCGCCGCGCGGCGCTTCCGTGCGCACGTGCACTTCGCCCTTCGGCGGCCGCTTCACCTGCTTGCCGACGTCGGCCTGCCATCCGCCGATCGGATCGTTCGCCTTGGCCGCGGCCGGCGGCAGCAGTTCGAGCACGGCGCGGCACAGGCGGATCGACTCCAGGATCTCGAGCAGGCGAACGACGTAGCGGTCGTAGGCGTCGCCGACGGAACCCTTGCGGCCGGCGAAGGCCTGGCCGACCGGCACCTGCACGCCGAGTTCCCCGTAGATGCCGTAGGGTTCGTCGCGCCGCAGATCGAAGTCGACACCGGAGCCGCGCAGGTTCGGGCCGACCAGTCCCCACGCAATCGCCTCCGCCGCCGACACCGTCGCCACCGACGCGCAGCGGTCGCGGAAGATCGTGTTGGTGGTGACCAGCTTGTTGAAGCGCACCATCTCGCGCTCGAACTGGTCGAGGAAGCGGCGGATCTCGTCGATCGCCGTGTCGTAGAGATCGTACGCGACGCCGCCGATCGTGACGTAGTTGTAGGTCAGCCGCTGGCCACACAGCTTCTCGAAGATGTCGTTGACGCCTTCGCGCTGGGCGATGCCGTGCAGGAACGGCGTGTAGGCGCCGACGTCCATCGCCATCGCGCCGACCGCGACCAGGTGGCTGGAGATGCGGTTGAGCTCCGCCACCAGCACGCGGATGCACTCACCGCGCCGCGGCACGACGAACGTGTTCGCCGGATCGGACTGCAGGAGTTTCTCGGCGGCGATGCAGTACGCGAGGTTCGCGTTCATCGCGCAGACGTAGTCGACGCGATCGGTGTAGGGCACGAACATCGGCCACTCGACGCATTCGCCGATCTTCTCGATCGAGCGGTGCAGGTAGCCGTGGTCGGGCGTGCAGGTCGCCACCACTTCGCCGTCGCTCTCGACGACGATGCGCAACACGCCGTGGGTCGCCGGATGGTGCGGCCCCATGTTCAGCGTCATGCGTTCGCCGCTCGGCGTGCTCGCTTCGATCGTCACGGCGTATCTCCCCCGCGCGGCGGCGAGCCTTCGAAGTGCTGGCCGTCGCGCAGATGGGCGACACCGTGGTAGCTGTCGGGATACAGGTAGTCCTTGCGCAGCGGGTGCCCCTGCCAGTCGTCGGGCGTCATGATGCGCCGCAACGACGGATGCCCGGGGAAGCGCACGCCGAACAGGTCGAACACTTCGCGCTCGAAGTAGAGCGCTGCCGGCCATTCGCCACTCACGGTCGCGACCTCGCATTCCGCGCGCGGCGCCAGCACCTTCAACGTCACCTTGTGCCGATGCTGGTAGCTGAACAGCAGGTAGACGACGGCGATGTCGTCCGACGGCGGCGTGCTCGGGTACTTCAGCAGGTCGTAGGCGGTGAGGTCCATCAACGCGTCGAAGCGCAGGCTCTTCTGCGTGCGCAGGAAGTGCGCGACCGCAACGAGGTCCCCCTTCGGCACCAACAGGAACGCACGGCCGTTGTCGGCATGCTTCTGCTGCACGGCCGGGAACTGCGCCAGCACCGCCGTCGCGATCGCATCGTTGGCGACGGCGCTCACGCCGAACCTCCACCGCCGCCATCGGGCTTCTTCGCCGTGAAGTCCGGCACCTTGCAGTGGCCGCCGAAGGGCGCCTCGGGCCCGGCGACGATGTACGGCGTGCGGTCGCGTTCGCCGACCGTGCGGTAGCGCTTGACCCGTTCGCGCAGCGCCATGACGCCGTCGATCAACGCCTCCGGTCGCGGCGGGCAACCGGGAATGTAGATGTCGACCGGCACGTACTTGTCGATGCCGTTCAACACGGAGTAGCTCCACTTGCTGAACGGGCCGCCGCTGTTGGCGCACGAGCCCATGCTGACCACCCAGCGCGGCTCGGTCATCTGCTCCCACAACGTGCGCACGCGGCCGGCCATCTTGTGGGTGATGGTGCCCGCCACGATCATCAGGTCGGCCTGGCGCGGCGTCGCGCGCGGGATCATGCCGAGGCGATCGACGTCGTAGCGCGGCCCCCCCGCCTGCATCAGTTCGATTCCGCAGCAGGCAGTGGCGAACAGCAGATAGAACAACGAGTGCTCCTTGCCCCAGGCGAGGAACTCGTCCACAGCGGCCATGTGGACCTGTTCGTCAGCGCGATTGCCCGGCCGTTCGTCGGTAGTCATTGTTGCTCGCCTCGCCCGATGTCCTTGGCCATGGGCTCGACCGTGCGATCCCACAAGAATCCACCGCGCGCCGCCACCCAGCACAAGCCGAGCGCCAGCGTCGCGACGAAAGCCATGATCTCGAAGAACACGAGCCCGCCCTGGCCGGCGCCGAGCCAATGCAGGCAGCGCGGCAGCACCGGCCACAGCAGTGCCAGTTCGACGTCGAAGACGAGGAACGCAAGGGCCACCGTCGTGAATCGGTTGTTGAATCGGAACCAGGCCGAGCCAACCGGCTCCTCGCCGCATTCGTAGGTGGTCATCCGCTCCTTGGAGAGCGGGATCTTGTCGATCACGCGCGTGATCACGCGCACGACCAGCAACGCACCGAGCACGACCACGATCGCCAGCAGCCCGACCACGACGACACTGCCCCAGGCGCCACGCGACGACGCTGCCGCCGCGGTGGCGGCGTCGAGGCAAAGGGGACTGACCGGGAGCGGCATTTTTGGCAAAGCAGGGTATCGACTCGGCCTGCCCGCGACAACGATTCGCTCAGCTCGATGCCACCGGTCGCCCGGCGTTCCGGACTTCCGGGCGTCCGGGCGCGACCGCGCCTCTACTTGCCGGCCGGCGCGAGCAAGCGGGCGAGCCGCCGCCACTGGAACTCGCGGTGGTGCGGATCGACTTCCGGATGCAAGCCGTGGCGCGAGCGCGGGTAGATCATCAGTTCGACGTCCTGCTTGCCGGCGCGCTGCAGTTCCCACAGCAGCTGCATGGTGTTCTGCAGGTGCACGTTGTCGTCCATCGATCCGTGCACCAGCACCAGGTGGCCGTGCAGGTTCTTCGCCGCCTGGATCACCGAGGTCGCCGCGTAGCCCTTCGCATTGGTCTCGGGCGTCTGCATGTAACGCTCGGTGTAGATCGTGTCGTAGAGCCGCCAGTCGTGCACGCCGGCGCCGGCGAGGCCGAGCGCGAACTTCTTGCTGTGCGTCAGTGCGTACGCCGCCATGAAGCCGCCGTAGCTCCAGCCGCTGATCGCCACGCGCGCCGGATCGCCGCCGAACTTCGCGCAGACGTGGTCGACCGCATCCTCGAGGTCCTTCAGCTCCTGCACGCCGAGGTGCTTGTAGCAGGTGCCGGTGTGGACCTGACCGCGGCCGCTGGCGGAGCGCACGTTCACCTGCAGGATCACGAACCCCTGCTGCGCCAGGAACTGCGAATACGTCGAGTGGCTCCACGCGTCGCGCACGGTCGGCGCATCGGGGCCGGAGTAGGTCGGCAGGAAGATCGGGTAGGTCTTGTCCTTCTGCCAGTCGGGCGGCAACTGGACGCTGGCGTCGAGTTCGTAGCCGTCGCGCGCCTTGATGGTCATTCGCTGCCGTTCGCTGAACGCGTACTTCGCCGCCGCGTCGCCCTTGCTGGCGCGGCCGATCTCCTTCAGCACGGCGCCGGTGTTGCCGTCGAGCACCTGCACGATCGTCGGCTGGTCCATCGCCGACCAGCGATCGAGCACGAACGCCCCGTCGGCGGACAATTCGAACTGGTGCGTGCCGACTCCCGGCGTCAGGCAGACGATGCCCTTGCCGTCGAAGCCGATGCGATACAGGTGCCGGCCGGTGGCGCCGTCCTTGGTGCCTTCGAACCACAGCAGCCGCTTCGCCTCGTCGACGCGCTCGATGGCGCGCACCTGCCATTCACCCGCGGTGATCGCCGCGAGCAGCTTGCCGCCCTTCTCGTAGTGGTAGTAGTGCGCGTAGCCGGTGCGCTCCGACAGCCACAGGAAGGTGCCGTCGGCGAGCCAGCGCGGCGACTCCGGCCGGTTGACCCAGGTCGGCGACTCCTCGCGGATCCACTTGCGCACCGCGCCCGTCGCCGGGTCGACAGCGACGAGTTCGGCCCACGTCTGGATGCGATCCTGGATCGTGGCCAGCAGCGTGCCGCCGTCCGGCGTCCATTCGACGCGTACGACCAACGCGTCCTTCGGGAAGGTCGACAGGTCGACCGCGACGAGGCGCTGGTCCTTGCGGTGCGCGATCGTCAGCTTCGCGAACGGATTCGGATCGCCGACCTTGGGGTAGTTGGTGACTTCGCTGACGACGGCGCGCTCGCGCTCGAGGAATCCCTCGGGCACGTGGTTGACGACGGTGAACTCGCGCACCAGCGACTCGTCGAGCGACAGGAACGCGAGCATCGAGCCGTCGCCGTTCCACCAGTGGGCCTGGAAGTCGCCGCGGCCGTACAGCTCTTCCTGGTAGACCCAGTCGAGCAGGCCGTGGAACAGCTCAGGACCACCGTCGCTGGTCACCTGCCACAGCGCCTTCGTGGCGACGTCGGCGACGAACAGGTTGTTGCCGCGCACGAACGACGCCGCGGCGCCGTTCGCACTGAGCTGCGGCTCTTCCTTCTTGCCGGCGGCGTCGCCGTCGCTGGTGAGTTGCACGCCGCCCTCCGCATCGGGGCGCGGCCGCCGCCGGCCGCCGGGGGCGTTGGCCGGCACTTCGACGAGCCAGAGGTCGCCTTTGCGCACCGTCAGCGCCTTGCGCAACACCGGCGCCGCCGGCGCCTCGGCTTCCTTCGGCTTCTGCTTCGTCGTGCCGGTCGCGGGGTCGAACCAGGCGGTCATTTTCTTGTCGAGCAGCTCGACGTGCTTGCCGTCGGCGGCCCAGAGGGCACTCGGCGGCGTGCCCTGCCATTGCAGCGGCTTCTTCTGGTCTTCGAAGGTGAGTCGCTCGGAGCCTTGCGCGAGCGCGAGCGCGCTGCCGGCGAGGATGGCGACGAACGGGAACAAACTGCGGAAGCGGTCGATGGTCATGCGCGATGGGCCGGAACGGCGGTGGGCGATGCTACGGAGCGATCCTGGCTCCGATGAACCGGCAGCCGGAAAACCAATCGCAACAACAGGGTGTGCGGCGCGCCGGCGGCCGGGTCAACGGGAGACGGCTGGCCGGCAACCGGAGGAGAGGAGATGCCAACGCACGCATCGCTTGCGACCGACGCGATGGCTTCGCACGATGCGTGGATGCTTCGCATCGTCGCCGTCCCCGCTGCCGAAAAGGCCCTGAACAAGGGTTCCCCGTTCGACGCCGTCGTCCTCGTCAGCCACGCGCCGGCGGCCGCGGGCGGCTACCTCGACGCACTGCAGGCTCCGCTCGCCGCGATGGCGCGCGCCGATGCCACGTTCGCCAGCGCCTGCAACCTGGCCGCCGCCGACGGCCTGCCGGGCGGCCGGCTCGTGGTTGCCCCCACCGGCCCCCTCACCCGCGACCACGACGACGTGCGCCGCTTCGCCGACGCCGCCGCCTCCGGC
>SXPB01000344.1 GCA_005776475.1 Planctomycetia bacterium | reverse complement strand
GCGATCCGCATCACGCACCTGCCGACGGGCACCGTGGTCGCGTGCCAGGAAGAACGCAGCCAGTTGAAGAACCGGCAGCGGGCGATGGCCCTGTTGCGCAGCCGCATCTACGACGCCGAGAAGCGGCGCAAGGACGCTGCGCGCGCGGCCGAACGCAAGGAGCAGGTCGGCAGTGGCGACCGCAGCGATCGTGTCCGCACCTACAACTTCCCGCAGGACCGGCTCACCGACCATCGCTTGAACCGCAACTTCTCGTTGACGCAGGTGATGGAGGGCAAGCTCGACCCCGTGGTCGCCGCCCTGCAGGCCGACGAGCGCGAACGCCGCATCGAGGCCTTGTGACGACGCCAGGCGACACCGCGCACACGGTGCTCAGCGTGTTGCGCGGCGCCGAGCAGTGGTTGGAGAAGCGCGGCGTCGAAGCGCCGAAACGTTCGGCGGAGCTGTTGCTCGGCAAGGTGCTCGGCTTGTCGCGCCTGCAGCTCTACCTCGCCCACGACCGTCCGCTCGACGTCGGCGAGCGCACGGCGCTGCGCACGCTGGTGGCGCGCCGCGGCGACCATGAGCCCGTGGCGTACCTGCTCGGCTCGTGGAGCTTCCGCGGTCTCGAGCTCGAAGTGTCGCCCGCGGTGCTGGTGCCGCGCCCAGAGACCGAAGAACTGGTCGAGCTCGCACTGGCGTTGGCGCCCACCGGCGGTCTCGTCGCCGACCTCGGCACCGGCAGCGGGGCGATTGCGATCGCGCTCGCCGTGGCCCGCCCCGACCTGCGCGTCGTCGCGGTCGACATCTCCAAGAACGCGCTCGCGGTCGCCGCCAGCAACGTGCAACGGCACGGCGTGCAGGCACGTGTCACGTTGCTGCACGGATCGTTCTGGGAGGCGGTGCCCGCCGATGCGGTCTTCGATCTCGTCGTCAGCAATCCGCCCTACATCGATCCGCAGCGGCCCGATGGTCTCGCCGCCGACGTGAAGGCGCATGAGCCGCCGCTGGCGTTGTTCACGGCGCCGGGCGACGTGCTGTCGTGCTACCGCGCGATCGTGCAGGGTCTGCCGACCAAGCTGCGCGCGGGCGGTTGGTTTTGTGCCGAGACCGGACTCGGGGCGAGCGGGCCGGCGCGCGAGCTGCTGGCGGCGCAGCCGTTCCTGACCGCGGTCGAACTGCGGCAGGACACCGCGCAGCTCGAGCGCTTCCTGCTGGCGCAACGCGTGTGAGGCGCGCGCCGCGGCGGCTCAGACCTTCTTGGCCTTGCCGACGTAGTGCTTCAGCGCGGCCTTGGTCACCGGCGTGACTTCGGTGAAGTACACGGCGATGTCCCACTGCTTTTTGCTGCCGAGCGCCGGCATCGGTTCGCAGCGCACCACGGCACCCTTCAGGTGGTGTCGCTCGGTTTGCCCCGGCAGCGCGAAGTCGAGACCGACCAGGGTCATCTCGGGGATCGCGTGCGTCGAAGTGCAGGCCAGTCCGATCTCGGACAGGTCGCGCAGCGCCGCGGGTTCGGCATCGGGCTTGGTCGACAGCTTGACCGGGAAGGTGGCGACCGCGCGGATGGCGCGGCGACGATCGGATTGCGGTGTCGGCGAGGTCACGGTCGCAGGACGTTAGCGCTCGGCGCCCGCGACTTCTAGGATGGGGGGACCGGTGCGACCTGCGCCGGCTGCAACCGGTCAACCAAAAACAGAGACGTTCCCCCCGTGGCCAACTTCAACAAAGTGATCCTCCTCGGCAACCTGACCCGTGACATCGAACTGCGCCATACCCAAGGTGGCCAGGCGCTCGCCAAATTCGGCATGGCAGTCAATCGCAAGTTCACGACGCAAGCGGGCGAAGCGAAAGAAGAGGTCTGCTTCGTCGATATCACCGCGTGGGGCAAACAAGCCGAGGTGTTGAGCCAATACGTCAAGAAGGGCAGCCAGCTGTTCGTCGAGGGGCGTCTGCAGTACTCGACGTGGGAGAGCCAGGAAGGCGGCAAGAAGAGCAAGCTCGAGGTCGTGCTCGAGAACTTCCAGTTCGTCGGCGGCCGCAGCGGCGCAGCCGGCGGTGGCGGCGGTGGTGGTGGCGGTGAGGAAGGCGGCGAACGTCGCAGCAGCGGCAGCGGTGGTGGTGCGCGCCGTCCCGCCCAGCAGGAAGGTGGGCAAGGCGGCGGTGAAGTCGATTACGGCGACATTCCGTTCTGATCGCGCGCGGGACTTGCTCGCTCTGTCCCAATTCCGGACCGGGCGGCGTTCGCTCCAAAACTGCGTGGAGTCGACTTCGCGGCGCGAAGCTTCCACGGCATCGGCTGTTCGTCGCCTCGCTCGGCGCACCGTATGACGGGTGAAGAGAGCGTTGCGGCAAGAGGATGATGCGGGGTGTACGGACCACTCGCGGTTGTGGTTGCGTATGGGTAGGTTGTCCGCGTGGTGTTGCTCCCAACACCTGGCCTCGCCACAGGCCGCGGTCGAGTTTCCACCCATGCTTTCGCCCCGATCCCTGCTACAGGCAGCGACGTTTGTCGTTGCCGCACCGCTGCTGATTGCCCAAAGCCCGCCCGCGGGTTTCAGCTACCAGACCCTCGTCGATGGGCCGCTGCAGAGCGCCACCGCGATGGCATTCCTGCCCGATGGCCGCTTGCTGCTGACGGAACGCGCGACCGGCGACATCCGGCTGTTCCGCGGCGGCGCGCTGGAGGCCGCTCCCTGGGCCTCGATCCCGGTCGCTTCCGGCGGCTCGTTCGCTGAACAAGGTCTGCTCGGCATCGCGGTCGACCCGGCGTTCCTGACCAACGGCTTCGTCTACGTCTTCTACACGGCGCCGTCGGGCAACGAGAACCGCATCGCGCGGCTGCAGGAGAACGGTGGTGTCGGCACCAACCTGACCGTGCTCAATCCTGCCGGCTCGATTCCGGCCGTGCTCTACCACAACGGCGGTTCGCTGCTGTTCGGGCACGACGGCATGCTCTACGTCGGCACCGGCGATGCGCTCGGCGGCTCCAACGCGCAAGTTCTCAATGACTGGCGCGGCAAGGTGCTTCGCTTCGAAGTGCCGAACCTGACGATTCCGGCCAGCAACCCGTTCCCTGGCAGCGCGGTCTACACCTACGGCCATCGCAACCAGTTCGGCCTCGCGGTGCACCCGGTCACCAGCGCCATCTACCAGACCGAGAACGGCGGCGCGCTGATGGACGAACTCAATCGGCTCGTGCCCGGCGGCAACTTCGGTTGGCCGCTCTACGAAGGCATCGAGTCGCCGCAGAATCCGTCGACCGTCGATCCGCTGGTCAGCTACGCGCCGACGACGGCACCGACCGGCACGTGCTTCTACACCGGTTCGCACTGGCCGCTGCAGTTCAAGAACACGTGGTTCTTCGCCGACTACAACATGAACCGGCTGCGCATGCTGACCCTGAATGCGGCTGGCACGTCGCTGGTGAGCCAGAGCGTGTTCGACACGCTGCCGGGGGCCGGCTACGGCGTGATCACCGGGCCCGATGGCAACCTGTGGATGTTGACCAACGACAGCGGTGGCTTTGGTGCCGACGAGATCGGTCGCTACGTGCACCAGAACGAGTCGCTCCCGTCGGCGCAGATCAGTTCGGTGTCGAACAAGACGCTGGGCGCATCCATGACCGTGTGTGTGCGCGGCGTCAACGGCGGGATCGCCGTGCCATGGCTGTCGACCTCGCTGCACGCGTCGCCGGTGCCGACCCCGTTCGGCAACTGGTGGGTTCCTGCCGAAGCGATCCTGCCGGCGCTGCCGATCCTCACCGACGAGCGCGCCTACCTCGGCATTGCGGTGCCGAACTCGCCGACGTTCCTCGGCTCGTCGATCCACCTGCAGGCCGCAGTGTTCGATCTCACGGGAACGCTGACGATGACCAACCCGTCGCAGCTCGTCGTGCGCGGCTGAGTTCGCGCGCCGATCGGTCGATCGCGCGACTCAGGCCTTCTTCTGCGCCTTCTGCCAGCTGTCCTTCAGCGACACCGTGCGGTGGAACACCGGCTTGCCCGGCGTGCTGTCCTTGTGGTCGCAGTAGTAGTAGCCGAGCCGCTCGAACTGGAAGCGGTCGCCGCCGTTCGCCGCCGCCAGGCTCGGCTCCAGCTTGCCGCGCACGACCTTGCGGCTGTTCGGATTGAGGATCTTCAGGAAGTCGCCGCCGTCGGTGCTGGCGGGATCGGGTGACGTGAACAGGTGCTCGAACACGCGCACTTCGGCATCGAGTGCATGCGCGCTCGACACCCAGTGGATCGTCGCCTTCACCTT
>SXPB01000343.1 GCA_005776475.1 Planctomycetia bacterium | reverse complement strand
TTTACTAGCCCTCTCCGCGGCGGCACGCAACTCGTTGAGTTCATGAGCAGAAAACACATCGGTCAACACCAAATAGCCATCGCGCTCGAACTGGGCCATTTGTTCCTTGGCCAAGGGTGAGTCTTCTGTCCACTCGCTGTGATCATGAACATCATGCTGGTCAGCGTCGTCGAGCGGACCCGCGAGATCGGCGTGCGCAAGGCGGTCGGCGCCCGGCAGCGCGACATCGTTCGCCAGTTCCTGATCGAGGCAGTGCTGCTCAGTTGCCTCGGCGGCGCGATCGGCATCCTGCTGGCCTGGGCGGCGTCGGCGGCGCTCGCCGCCAACACGCCGCTGCCCGCCGATTTCCCGCTCTGGGCACCGCCGGTGGCGTTCGCCATCTGCGTCGCGATCGGCGTGTTCTTCGGCATCCATCCGGCCCGCAAGGCCGCGCGCCTCGATCCGATCGAAGCGTTGCGAACGGAGTGAACATGCGCCGCTTCACCGCCCTCGTCGAGAACGTTCGTCTGGCCTTCGACACGCTGCAGGCCAACCGCTTCCGCTCGTTCCTGACCGTGCTCGGCATCTTCATCGGCGTCTTGCTGGTGGTCACGGTGGCGGCGGTGCTCAACGGGTTCCGCCAGTCGGTGGTCGACAACGTCGAGCAGTTCGGCACGAACAGCGTGTTCATCTACCGGCACCCGTTCGTGCAGCTCGGGCCGATGTCGCGCGCGGTGCGCAACCGCAAGCCGCTGCAGCTCGCCGATGTCGAGGCGATCCGCGAGCATTGCCCGTCGGTCGACATCGTGACGCCGGGCATCGAGATCGACACCTGGCTGAAGCGGGCCAAGTACGAACGCGAGGAGATCGACACGCCGCGGCTGCGCGGGGTGTTCCCGGACAATGTCTACGCGGCCAACCGCGTCATCGCCGACGGCCGCTTCTTCACCGAACAGGAGAACGACCACCGCATGGCCGTCGTGCTGCTCGGCGCGTCGTCGGCGAAGGCACTGTTCCCCAACGGCGGCGCCGTCGGCAAGGAGATCCTGGTCGACGGCCGCCAGTACACGGTCATCGGCACGCTCGAGAAGCGCAAGGGCGGCCCGTTCGGCGAGGAGGACGAGGAGGACTCGGTGTTCCTGGCGCCGTACTGGACGCTGCGCCGCTTCTATCCCGGCGAGGACGACCACTTCATCCTGGCGCGGGCGCGCACGGGACAACTGACCGTGGCGCTCGACGAGATCACGCAGGTGTTGCGCAAGCAGCGACGCGTGCCGTCGAGCGACGAGAACAACTTCGAGCTCGGCACCACCGAGTCGCTGATCCAGAGCTTCGACGAGATCGTGTTCGCGACGATGGCGGTGATGTTCCTGCTGTCGTCGGTCGGCTTCATGGTCGGCGGCGTCGGCGTGATGAACATCAAGCTGGTGTCGGTGCGCGAGCGGACCCGCGAGATCGGCCTGCGCAAGGCGGTCGGCGCGCGGCGGCGCGACATCCTCGGCCAGTTCCTGGTCGAAGCGGTGGTGCTGTGCACGATCGGCGGCGTGCTCGGGCTCGTCGCCGCCGAGGGCGTGTTGTGGTTGGTGGGGCTGGCGCTACCCGACCTGGCGGCGACGACGCCGATGTGGGCGCGCGTGTTCGCGTTCGGCGGCTCGGCGAGTGTCGGGCTGTTCTTCGGCCTGTGGCCGGCGTGGAAGGCAGCAAGCCTCGATCCCGTCGAGGCGCTTCGCTTCGAATAGCTGGCGGCTGTTGGGCAGACGGGGGCAGCGAAGAACTTCGCCGTGCGGCGCAGATCGCCTTGCCATGCCGCGCGGCACGTCTTCGCGCCACAGATGGCGAGAATCGCGCCGATGGCGAGGAAGAACGGCAGATGCACCACGTGGAAATCCTCGATGGCCTTGGCCACGAGGTAGGAGTTGTCGTCCTGGGGAAGGGGGAAGGGACTTGGCGTGGTCATGGCAAGTGGATGGAGGTGGTAGACACCCCTGCAATCGCAAGCACGTGCCCGAGCGTTCGGCCAGAGTCGTCAAGCCGGATCCACGCGCACGGCGTCCTGCTGTCGTTCTCGTTGGCCGGTGGTCCTGCCGCCGGGCGACCGGCACGGCAGCGCCTGATCCACCGGTCACCCTCCTCACCCCTCCGGCGACCTGGGCAACCCGTTCAGCGCGCTTCCCGCACGAACCAGGCTTCCTTGGGCACCACCTGCCGCGCAAGGCCGGGCACTTCCCAGGAGACCTCCAGGCTCTCGTCGCCACTCTGCTCGAAGAAGGTCACCTCGACCGCGTGCAGCCCCTTCTTCAAGCGCACGCGTCCGCTGTGGCGCCGCGCGCCGTGCAGACCGTCGTTGTCGACCACGGTCTCGCCGTTGATCCGCAGCCGGCTGCCGTCGTCGGACGACGTGTAGAAGGTGTAGAGCCCCTCCTGCGGCACCTCGAGGAAGCCGGTGAAACGGAGCGCGTAGTGGTCACGAACCTCGGGGGTGTAGGCGGTCGCCGTGGGCGTCTCGGCGGTTCCGGTATGCACGGGCGTGAGCTGCGCGAAGTCGGGCAGGCGATCCCACGTGCCGGCGTACCCTTCGCACCGGATCCCGGCCACCATGCCCGCGTTCGGCACGGGCTCGGCCAGTGCAAGCTCCGCCAGGACCAGTTCCGCCGACTTCTCCTCCGCGCCGCGCGTCCAGGCGATCTTCGCAACGGCACCCGCTTTCTGGCCAATGAGGCCGAGATGGAAGTCGAACCCGCTGCGGATGGTCTTGCCGTCCATGGCGACGATCACGTCGCCCGGCGCGATCCCAGCCGTCGCCGCCGGTGAACCCTCCGCCACCGTCTGCACCACCGCGGCCGGTGCGAACATGTCGAGCGCGATGCCGAGGCGAAAGCCGTAGCGAAGCTCGGCCGAGAGCATGTCCGCAAAGACCTCGCGCACGCGATCGACCGCGATGGCGAAGTTGATGTTCTCGGCGTCGTGTCGTTTCGAGGTGACGACGCCGATCTGGTCGCCCACCGCATTGATGAGCGGACCGCCCGAGTTGCCGCCGCTCACCGCCGCGCTGGTCTGGATCATCGACGGCAGGAACGCACCTTCGGTCGCCGTCGATCGCTTGAGCCCGCTCACGATCCCCGTGGAGACCGATTGCGAGAGGCCGCTGGGGTTGCCGATGACGAGGACGGGCTCGCCCAACAGCAGGTCATCGCTGCGCCCGAGCCGAATCGGTTGGAGGGGTATTGGGGACTCCACCTTGATGAGAGCCAGGTCCTCCGACGACAGCGCGGCAATCGTCTGGAAGCCCATGGGCGGATGCCCGGGCAGGGCAACCTGGCCATGCGCCGCCTGGGTGATCACGTGTTCGTTGGTGAGCAGATAGCCCGATTCGTGAATCACCGAGGCGCTCCCCACCGCGACGTGCAACACGCCGGGCTGGTCCGACTGCCGGTGGATCTGGATGTAGCCGACGGAAGGCAGCGTGCGCTCGATGAGCTGCACGGTGGCGGTGTTGCGGGCGAGACGCAGGTCGCCGTCGCTGCCGGGCTGCGTGTGCGCATCCGAGGACGGGCCCGTGCAACCGGCGAGCAGCGCACAGGAGATCACGAGCGAAGGCCGACGGTTCATTGCCGAGACTGTCACCAGGTGCCGGCCGATTGCAAACCCGCCCCTCGAAGCGGCGCGCAACCGACCGGCCGTCAATGCGCGGTGAGCGGCACCACGAACGCCGCCGCCGTGCCGTTCTCGTCGACCTCGAACCGGCCGCTGTACGTCGCCGCGCGGGTCGTGTGCCGCAGCTCGTAGCGACCCGGTGCCAAGACCGCGGCCAGGCGCAGCGCATGGTCGGAAGGCAGCGTCCAGGTGCCGACTTCGCCGCCGAGGTCGTCGTGCAGGGTGAGCGTGCGCGTTGCGTCGTTGACCGCGGGCGGCATCCCGCTGGGGGCGAACGTCACGCGATGGCCGGCGCGCAACGTGACCCGCAGCGACGTCGTAGCGCCGGCATCGACGTGCACCGGGAGCGCTTCCTGCCACGCCACCCGGCTGCCCATCACGTAGACGAGGTAGTCCCCGGGCAGCAGCGTTTGCAGCACCTGGGGCTGGGTGCGCGCGGTGGCGCGCCGGCGGTGCGTGCGGTCGACGACGGTGACGACGAGGTCGCCGACGGCTTCGCCGCCGGGCAACGCGAAGTGCAAGTCGATGCGGCCGGCGGGGGGCACGGTGCACTCGAGCAGGCGCGATTCGCCGCGCGCGAGAACGATCGCCTCGCTGACGAATGTCGGCAGGTCCGGATCCGTCGTCTCGGAAAACACCTGGTAGCGCCCTGCCGGCAGCGGCCCGAGCCGGAACGCGCCCGCGGCATCGGTGCGGCCGACTTCGGCCCAGTGCGTGCCGTCGCGGTGCACGAACAACCGCGCGTGGTGCAGCGGGCGTGCATCGGCGCAGCGCAGCGTGCCGAACAGCCAGGCGTCGGCGACGAAGTCCGCGGGCGTCGTGACCACCACGTCGTCGAGGCACCAGTCGGCGAACGCCGCGACGTCGCGCCACAGCGGTTCGCCGGCCGGCCGGAACGCGAGGCGCGGCACACCGTGCCGACCGTCGGCGAAGATCCCGCGGCCATCGCTGTCGAGAGTCAGGATGCGCGGCGCGGGATCGAGTTGCGACGGCGGCCAGGTGGCGCGCAGTTCGCCGGCCAGCGGCTGGTTGCGGGCATCGACGAGGTGCGCGCGCACGGTGCGAGCGACGGCCAGCGCGACCTCGACGATGGCGACGTTGCCGACTGTCGGCGGCACCAGCACGCACGAACGCGGCGTGCGGCCGGCGGCCCGCGCGGCGAGTTCGTTGCCGCCGATCGCGAGGCTCTCGAACTCGAAGCGGCCGGCGGCGTCGCTGACGAGGTCGATGTCGCTGCCGGTCAGCAGGCTGCGGTGCACGACGTCGGCGCCGGCGAGCAGTGCCCCGTTCTCGTCGCGCACGGTGCCACGCACGACGAGGCCGTGGCGCAGTGTGACCAGCGTCGCCTGGTTCGGGTCCGCGCCGAGCCAACCGTGGAAGGGCGCGTGCCCAGGCAGTCGCACGGCGAGTCGCTGGCGCAAGGTCGGCAGTGCGGGCGTCGTGACTTCCCCGTCGGCGTTGGCGCGCGCTTCGAACGGTGGTGGGCGCAGTGGGGCGGCGCCGTCGGCAAGCCACACCGGGCCCGAGTCCGCGGCGTCGCCGACGAAGACGAGCGCGCCCGTGGCCGGCGCGCCCTCGGCGTCGAGCACGCGCACGGTCGCCGAGGCTCCGGGCGCCGCGAACTGCAGGATGCAGTCGCCGTGGTCGCCGACCTGCCGCACTTCGGTTCCCGCGAACTGCGCATGCCGCGCGGCGACGAACGCATCCGGGGGCACGTGGCGCAGCGTGAACGCCCCCGCGGCATCGGTGGTCGCGACGTCGGCGCCGTGCCACGGATCGCCGGGTTCGCCGAGCCACACCTGCGCCTCGGCGAGCGGGATCCCGGCGGGATCGCGCACGACGCCGTGCACGGTCCGGCCCGTGGTCACGACGATCTCGTGCACGGCCGCTTCCGCGTCGAGATCGAACTCGCGTTCGGGCCCACGATCGAGCCGCAGGTGCACGCGGCCTGCGGTCGCCGTCGGAAAGTGCAGTTCGCCGGACGCGTCGCTGGTGCGTCGCTCGCGATGCAGCACGGGATCGCGGCCGGCAGCGGGGGCGAGGGTGGCACCAACGTGCGGCAACGGCGAACCGTCGGCGGCGCGCACGCGGATGCGCAGGCCCGGCGCCCTGGCGCGTTGGCGCGCGGACGCGACCGGGTCGTCCATTCCCGCCGGGAGTGCGTCGGCGTTCGGCGTGGGCAGCGCGATCGGCGAGGCGGCTACCGGCGACGGCGGCGTCGCGTGGCTGCTGGCGATCGTCGGCGGGAACAGCAACCACACCACGATGCCCAGCGTGGCGAGCAGCGCGACTCCGCGCGCGGTGCGCACGCCGGAGCCGGCGCTGGCGTGCCGTCCCAGCACCAGCAGCAGCGCGAGCCCGGCCCATCGCTGCAGCAGGACGCGCAGCCTGGCCAGGCCGCGATGCAGATGCACGCGCACCGTCGCGCGCTCGAGACCGAGCCCGGTCGCGATTTCGATCGGCGACCGGCCAGCGAACAAGAACTGTTGCAACGGCGCGCGGTACCGCTCCGGCAGCTGCTCGATGGCCATGCGTACGTCGGCGCTCAGTTCGCGCTGGGCGATGCCGTCCACGATGGGCGGCGCGGTTTCGACCAGCGCCTCGACCAGGCCATCGTCAGCGACCTTCGCCGGCCGCCGCCGCGCGTCGCGCGCGTACTTCGCCGCGCGGAAGGTCAGGATGCCCTTCAGCCACGGCAGCAAGGGTCGGGTCGCGTCCCACCGCGCGGCACCATGGATCGCCGCGACCAGCGTTTCCTGCACCAGGTCCTCGGCGTCTTCCGCACCGGCCCCGAGTCGCCGTGCCGCCGCCCGCAACGTCGGCGCGCTGCGCCGCATCCACTGCGCCAACGCCTGCTCGTCGCCATCGGCGAGGAAGGCCTGGAACAGCTGTTCGAGCGAGGGGGTGGGCATGCAACGGCGTGCCCGCACTTAGTCCGCGCCGAGCCCGCTGTTTCACCGCGACGAAGATTTGCGGTCGCTGAAACAGCCGAGGCCGCCCGGAACAACCTCGGGCACCCCCGAATCCACTTCGGCATCTCCTCATGACCTCTCCCGCGCCTCTCTCTCTCTCCCTGCTGCCGTTCGCCGTGGTGACGCTCGCCGCGTTCACTCCGGCGCAGTACGGCCACTACGACAGTGATTCGTTCGAAGTCCACCGCTACGCCACCGGCAACCTCGCCGGCCCCAGCATGGGGAGCGGCCAGGACGGTTGGATGCTGTTCGACAGCCTCGCCTATCCCGGCAACCTCGCCGCTGCGCGCGTGCAGACGCAGCACGTGCGCAGCGGCTTGCAGGCGGTGACGTTCGACGCTGCGTTGCTGACGCCTGGCGCCTTCGGCGAACTGCGCCGCAACGCGCTGTTCAGCCTCACGACCGGCGTGATCGAGGCCGAGTGGGACTTCCTGATCACGACCTCGACCAATCCCTCGGGCGCGTGGGAGTTCTACACGCAGCCGGCCCCGCACCCGCAGACCTGCCAGATGCGGTGGTGGATCGCCGCGAACGGTCGCGTCGAGTTGCTCGACACGCCGGCGCACGTGCTGGTGCAGACGAACCACTACGTCGGCAAGGACGTGTGGCACCACGCGCGGTCGGTGGTCGACATCTTCGGCAACCGCACCGAGGTGCACATCGATGGCGTGTTGGTCGCGAGCGGCACGCCGATCGGTGTGTTCGCCAACCTGCCCGACCACGGCTTCAGCCAGTTCAACTGCTGGAATGCGGGCAACGACCGCATGCACATCGACAACTTCCGGGTGCGGGAGCGCACCGCGGAGCACGGCTTGAAGGTCGATCCGAAGCGGCTGCCGATCAACCGCCGCACCGAGTTGACGTTCCGCCTCGCCGGCGGCGTCGCGGCACAGAACCGCGCCTATGCGCTGTGCGGTTCGATGGCAGGAACCACGCCGGGAACTCCCATCGGCGGCGTCACGTTGCCGCTCGTCGTCGACGGCTTCTTCTGGCTCGTCGTCGGCGCGCTCGGTACGCCGTCGCTGCCGGGCTTCCTCGGCACCACCAACGCGGACGGTCACGCCGAGGCCGTGTTCGACACGATGATCGCGGTGCCGCCGCAACTGCTCGGGCTGCACCTGGACTTCGCGTACCTGACGATGAACCCGATCGACGAAGTGTCGGAGCCGGTGCGCGTCACGGTGAGCTTCTACTGAGATCGAGCGCGCGCGCCTTCTGCGCGCGGCCCGGATTCAGTTCGACGCCGATCGCGTGCAGGCCGTGGCGATTGGCGACTGCCAACGCAGTGCCGACCCCGCAGAACGGATCGACGATGGTGCGCGCGCCCGCCACGTCGCGCAGCCAGCGAACGGCGGCTTCGGTAGCGGCGAGTCCCATCGCGCGCGCCCACGTCATCGCGCCGAGTCCGGGCAACACGTCGGGCGTGGCGGCCTCGACCGGTTCACGCAGTTCCGCCGAGAACGCGAGCAGATGCGCATAGCCGGGCCGCGCGAACGTCGCCTGGCCCGTGGGCGCCCGGCACACGATCTTGTGCCACAGCAACGGCACGCCGGCGGCCGCCGCCGCCTGCTGCACGAGGAACGACTTGTCGATCCAGCGGCCGTCGCGTTTCACGTCGGTCTGGTAGAAGACCGCCGCGCGCGCCGGTGGCGTCGCCCGCAGCACGAGTTCGGCCGCTTGCACGAACCACGCCCGCCAGCGGTCGACGTCGCGATGGCGGAACTCGGCGACGTCGGGCAACGACGTCAGCACGCCGCCTTCGGCCGGGAGCGGATTCGCCGCCAGCCACGGCAAGGCGTCGGCTTCGTGCACGACGCGGGTCGGTGCAGGGACTTCGTTCACGAACCGAGGGCCCGTTTGTGTTCGGCGGAGTTCTGCGCGATGCCCTGGAACGTCGCCGCCAGCTCCAGCGCCGCGGCCTGGTCGCCAGGCCACGCTCGGTAGGCCGCGCGTTTGGTCATCTGCACGGCGAGCGGAGGGTGCGCGGCGATGCGGTTCGCCAGCCGCCAGGCGGCCGGCAGCAGTTCTTCGGCGGCGACCACCTCGTGCACGAGACCGATGCGCAGCGCTTCGTCGGCATCGAGCACGCGGCCCATCAGCATCAGTTCGAGCGCGCGCGGAAAGCCGACGGCACGCGCCAGGAAGAAGGCGCCGCCATCGCCCGGCACCAGTCCGATCGTCACGAACGTCGAGCCCATGACCGCGCCCTTCGCCGCGACGCGCAGGTCGCACATGCAGGCGAAGTCGAGGCCCGCCCCGATCGCGGGGCCGTTGATCGCGGCGATCAGTGGCTTGTCGAACTCGGCGATGCGGCGCGGCACCGACTGGATGCCGGCGCGATAGCGTTCGCGCAGTTCGGCGGGATCGCCAGCGAACATGCCGGACCGTTCCTGCATCGCCTTGCGATCGCCACCGGCGTGGAACGCGGGGCCGGCCCCGGTGACGACGACGACGCGGATCGCCGGATCGGCCGCCGCGCGGTCGAGGGCGGCGATCGTCTGCGCGAGCATCGCTTCGCTCCACGCATTGCGCGCTTCCGGTCGGTCAAACGTCAACGTCGCAATCGGCCCGTCTTGCGCGTAGCGAACCTGGGTGGGGGCATCGGCCATTCCCGGGTTGTAGCGGCGGTGGTCCTGCCGCGTCACCAGGGCGCGTCGAACGTAGCGAGCGGCCAGCGCAGCTGGTGCCCATCGCGATCGCGCGACTGCACCGACTTGCCGTCGGCGAGGAACCGCAACGGCGACAGCGCACCCTGGTAGCCGAGCAACTCGGCGGCGCCGAAGTGCCGCTTCACTTCGCCCGGCGTCGCGACGTCGCTGCGCGCCAGCCGTCCGTGGCCGAACGACCACACGAACTTCGTGCTGTCCGCACTCCACGCCGCTTTGACCGGACCGCCGCCGCGTTCGTCGTCATGCGGCGCGCGCACGACGAGGTCGCTGTCGACCGTGCCGGTGCGCACGTCGAGCAGGCTCGCCAGCAGGCCGCCGCGCGAGAAGAACAGCACCCGCTTGCCGTCAGGCGCCATCGACAGCGCGCGGTACGCAGCCTTGCCGGCATCGAGCGTGCGTTCCCATTCGCGGCGCCCGTTCGCCAGCGACCAGCCACTCACGTTGCCGTTCCAGCCGGCGGCGACGAACAGGTCGCCGCGCGTGAAGGCGAAGAACTGCGGAATCGTGGCCGGCTCGCGCGCGAGCACGCGCACCTTACCGGTGCCGACGTCGAGCACGCGCAACGAACTCTGCTGGTGTCCACCTTCGAGCACGACGAACACGACGTGCGTGCCGGCCGGATGGATCGCAATTTCCGTGATGTTGTCCGCGCGCATCGGCACGCGCGCGCGGCGTTTGCCGGTGCCGAGTTCGGCGACGACCAGCGGGCCCATCGAATGCGCGTAGGCACACAGGCCGGCGTCGCCGCTGATGTCGTGGCTGACGATGCCCATGCCGTTCGACTCCGCCTTCGGTTCGAGGTAGAGCACGCGGTCGGTGTTGCGCACCTGGAACGGGCCGTCGCCGAGTTCGCCGAGGTACAGCTTGCCGTCGGCGCTGGCCCACTTGGACGCGGGCCACGCTTCCTTGTCGTCGGCGACGACCGCGCCGTACGGCAGGAACGGGCGCACCGGCTTGGCCTTCGCATCGACGGGCAGCGCGAACGGACCCGCCTGCGAACTGCACATCACGCCATCGTTGGTGACGAAGAACAGTTCGTGCTGCTCACAAACGTGCGCGGTGAAGATGTCCTGGTTGTCGATGCCGGCCTTGCCCTTCCACAGATCGACCTGCACCAGTTCCTTGGTGCACAGTGGGCAGGCGTGTTTCGGGATCGCGCCAGGGGCGCGCGGGCCGCCGATGACGACGCGGCCGGGCACCGGTTTCGGTTTCTCGACGAGCACGTCCGCGCGGCTCGGCGGTGCGTTCTCGCCGTGCAGCGCATTCAGGCACCGCGTGCGCAGATCGACGAGGTCTTGGGCCGCAACGAAGTTGGCGAGGGCAAGCAGGACGGCGAAGGGGAGGGCGGGGCGCACGCCGGAGGCATACCGCTTTCGGCGCAGCCGGTAACGGTTCCGGGCCGGGAACCCGGCTGTTTGCTGTCGTGCTCCGCCCGCAATCACGCGGCTGCGTTCACGGCAGCAGCACGAACGTCGGATTGCTGAACTGCAGCGCACCCGAAGCATCGAACGACACGGCCTGGAACGTCGCGCGCGTTCCCGCGAGCAGTCCGGCGGGGATCGGCACCGGCACGGCCAGGTTCGGGCTCAGGATGCCGACGCCTGGGAACGTCAGCGTCGCTGCATCCAACCAGACGGCGTCGGCGACGCCCGGCAGCGCGACCGGTCCGGCCGGCAACGACATCGCGATCGCCGCCAACTCGCCGGCGGTGCCGCGCACGATCGTCGATACGAAGGCGCCGCTGCGGTTCGCGGTGAGGTGCAGCATCGGCGCCGTCGTCAATACGACACCCGCCGGCCATGCAACGGGAGCCGCGGTCGCAAACACCACCGACGGAGTTGCTCGCACGGTGCCGGTGCCGGAGATCGCCGGCGCCGCGCTTGGTGTCGCGCTGACTCCGCCGGTGATCGTCGTCAGGCCGAGCAGCCGCAGGTCACCGCCCTGCATCGCAATTCCGGCGGGAATCCCAAAGCCGGAGAACAGCACGGCGCCGCGCACGGCACAGTCGGCGATTTGCACGGTGCCGCCGGTCATGCGCAGGCCATTCGCCGTGAAGCCACCGATCGTCGTCGGGCCGAGCGAGCCACCGATGACGACTACGTTGCTGTTGATTGCATCGACCGCAGCACCTGGCGGACTCAGCGGCGTGCTGCGCACCTGCACGTGCTGGGCATCGGTGATGGCAATCGTCAGTGGCGACTGCGCCGGCACGACTTCATCGAGCAGAACCGGGCCCGCGCTCTGCCCGACGAAAAGACGCACCGGTGCGTTCGCGGCGCGCGCGAACTGCAGTTTCTGCACGACGACTTGTTGGTTGGCGCCGATCTGGCTGATCGACGAACCGGGCTGGGTGGCGGTGTGGTTGACGACGGCGCCCGCGGAGCCAAGGATGCGCAGGCTTTTGGCTTGTACATGGAACTCGCCGTAGAAGCCCGGTTGCACGAGCAACGTCGAACCGTCCGGCACGGTGTTCACCGCCACGGCGAGGTTGGTGAAGTGCGTTCCCGCCCCGCCGGCGGAGTTGACGACGAATGTCTGTGCGGTTGCCGTCGCGGCGAGGAGAGGGGCGCAAAGCAGGGCGCGTGCTGCGTTCATGGGCGGAACCTCGGTTGTTCCGAAGAGCCTACGCAGTTGCATGCAAAGGCGGTCGAGGCCGCGAATCTTTTCCGAGGCGGTTGCGTAGGTGCAGACTTTGCCCACGGCGCCGGCGCAATCACAACGCGCGCCGTCAGTTGCCCTTGAGCTTGAGCTTGGCGAGCTGCGCCGCGAACGGGTTCGCGGCCGGCGCGTCCTGCTTCGGCCCGAACTCGCGCGGCATCGACGCGCCCGGTCGCCGATCCTGACCACCCTGGCCCGGCGCACCACCCGGCCGTTGCCCGGGCCGCGGCGCTCCACCCATCGGCCGACCGCCCGCCGGCGCCGCGCCACCGCGCGCCGCGCCGCCGCCACCGCCACCGCCTTCGACCTTCTCGTGCAGCTTCATCGTCAGCGCGACGCGCTGCCGCGCCAGATCGACCG
>SXPB01000342.1 GCA_005776475.1 Planctomycetia bacterium | reverse complement strand
TACGCCGACACCAACTACGTGCTGCTCGGCCTCGTGCTCGAACGCGTGACCGGCAAACCGTGCTACGACGAGATCCAGCGCCGCTTCCTCACCCCGCTCAAGCTGCAGGCGACGATCCCGAGCGTCGGGCGCGCGATCCCTGGCCTCGTGCAAGGCCACGCTGGCGAAGGCAACCCGTTCGGCAACCGCGATGCGATGCTGGTCGATGGCAAGCTGCCGTTCGATGCCGGCTTCGAAGGTGCCGGCGGTGGCTTCGCTTCGACCGCGAGCGACATGGCACGTTGGGCAAAGGCCCTGTGGGGCGGCGACGTACTCGGCACTGGCAAGCAGCAAGCGCTCGACGCGCAACCGGCCCCGCTCGGTCGCAATGCGCGCTACGGCCTCGGTGTCATCGTCGATGCGACAAAGCACGGACCGGCGCACGGCCACCGCGGCTTCTTCCCGGGCTGGATGGCGGAAGTGCGTTGGTATCCGGACGCGAAGGTCGCCGTGGCGATCCTGGTGAACGGCAGCGCCGAACGCAAACTCGGGCGCGCGCTGCAAGACTGCGCCGACGAACTGGTCGGCACGGTCGGCTCCGCCAGCAAGTGACGCAGCTCACTCCTGCAAATTCGGCGGCGGCTCGTCGATCGGCGGCGGCGCCTCGTCTTCGCGCGGCGGCGGCTCGTCCGCAGGTGCCGGTTCGAGCTTGTGGCGATCCTCAGGATTGACCTGCACGACGCGACCCTTGAACACGTTCATCACCGACTTCGTCGCCGGCCCCGGATCGACCTTCGCCGCGGGCTTCGGCTGGCCACTGGCGTCGTTGGCCAGTTCGGGCAGCCGCCATTCGACACGCAGGGGTTGACCCGCAACGCGCAGGATCGTCTGCAGCAGTTCGGCCTGCACCGGCGGCGACTGCAAGCGGTCGCGGAACATCTTCTGTTCACTCTGCAGCGTGACGACGAGCCGTCCCTGCGCATCGGGTCCATCGAACTTGCAGCGTTCGATCACGCCCTGGAAGGTCGGCTTCTCCTTCAACGCCGCGAGCACACGCCCGCGCAGATCGGTCGGCATCGGCCCCGCCGTCGGCGACGACGACTGCCACGGCGGCGCCCCACCGCCGCCGCCACCGCTCGGCGCGGACGCCGGGCCCTGGGATCGCCCCGCCCCGAACTGCGGCCGCACCGACGGCGATGCCCCACCACCCGGCGCCGCAGTGACACCACCCCCCGCGCGCACTTCGGCGAGCAGATCGGCGAGCGTCGGCAACGCGCCCGCTGCCGCCATGCGCACCACGGCGACTTCGAACACGACGCCGCGATCTTCGAGCCGGCGCAACCGTTCGCGGCCGAGCAGACCCGCACTGATCATCGCGTCGAGCCGCGACGGCGTCGCCGCGTCGGCCAACGTCTGCAGCTTCTGCCGCATCGCGCCGCTGGCGGGCACGAGCCCGGTGTCGGGCCCATCGACCTTGAGCAGCAGCAACCAGCGCAGCACTTCGACGATCTCGCCGAGCGCTTCGCGCTCGTCGGTGCCGTTGCGCTGCAGATCGCGCGCGAAGTGCAGGCCCGCCTTGGCATCCCCGCCGAGCATCGCTTCGACGACGCCGATCGTCGCATCGAGACCGACGCGGGCGACCAGGGTGCGGAACGCGGCGAGGTCGAACGCCTTGCCCATGTCGCGCGCCAACGGCAGCACGCGTTCGAGCGCCGTCTCCGCATCGCGCACGCCGCCGCGCACCGAGGCCGCGATCTCGGCGAGCACGTCGTCGGGAATGGCCACCTGCTCGGCGTCGGCGATCGTGCGCAACCGCTTTTGCAGGTCCTGCTCGCCGACGCGACGGAACAGCAGCACCTGGCAACGTGAACGGATGGTCTCGGGGACCTTGTGCAGTTCGGTCGTCGCCAGCACGAACACGACGCGCGGCGGCGGCTCTTCGAGCGTCTTCAAGAACGCGTTGAACGCGCTCTTCGTCATCATGTGCGCCTCGTCGAGGATGACCACGCGGTAGCGCGAGCCCATGGTCGCGAAGCCCACGCTCTCGCGCAGCCGGCGCACGTCGTCGACCAGGTTGTTCGACGCCGCGTCGATCTCCATCACGTCGGGGTTGCTGCCGTCGAGGATCGACGTGCACGCCTTGCACTTGCCGCACGGCTCCGGCGTCGGGCCCTGCTCGCAATTGAGGCAGCGGGCGAGGATGCGCGCCGACGTCGACTTGCCGACGCCGCGGCTGCCGGAGAACAGGAACGCGTGCGGCACGCGGCCTTGCTGCAGCGCCACGCGCAGGGACTGCAGGACCTCGTCCTGGCCGACCAGCTCCTGGAAGGTGATCGGTCGGAACCGCCGGGCCACGACCTGGTAGGAACCGGCATCGTTGTCGCGAGCTGCCGCCATTACCGCAGCATCGCGCCCCGGGCGCCCCCAGGGAAGAGAGGAACCCGCCGCCACCGTTGCGCCCGTTCGCGGGCAGCGCTACAAGGTCCGGCCCACTCAATCGCCCAGGCGCCCGGTCAACCCCGGTCGAGCAAGCGAATGCGTGGAGAGGTGACCGAGCGGCTCAAGGAGCTCGCTTGGAAAGCGAGTGCAGCCCACAAGGTTGCCGGGGGTTCGAATCCCCCCCTCTCCGCCAGTTTTCGCACGGCTCGCGAAGGTGGGGCCCGCCGGGTCCCGAGCAAGGGAGCGGCGTGAACCTGGTCAGGTCCGGAAGGGAGCAGCCATAAGCGTGCGGCTTCTTGTGCCCGGGGTGCCTGGTGGGTTCCACCTTCGCGCGCCGTGCGGTTTTTCTTCGCGAGATGCTCAGGACGACTCCATCTCGCGCGCGTCCATCGGGCGAATGTTCGATTCAGCTCGAGATCGATGCCTTATCGCTAACGGCCAAACGGCGTCGTGCAGTTCCTTTGGCGAGAGGCGTCGAGATTTCGAAGCGAACTGGTCATGGAACGCAAGTGTCGCTCGATCCGACAAGCCAACTGGCTCCTGGCCTCGCGACTGCATCGCGGTTGGCAGCAAGAATGCGGTCTTTCGCCTTTCGGTGCTCAACGCCGCCAACATAACTGGGACTGCTAGCACGGCTTCCGATTCTGCTTCGAGGCATCTGAATCCACCCAACAACACAGAATCGGCAAGTGCTCTGTCGCCTGCGACTCGATGAACCCGATCGTCCAAGAGCAATGTCCTACTCAAGTTCCGTCCCATGGGTGGGAACACAACCAGAGTCGCCGCGCTCGCCGCCCTACGAACGCGACTCGGGGCGCACCGCCGAGCCGAGATAGCGTCGCGGCAGGCTCGAGCGCAGCAACGTCGTGACCTCGTACACCGAGCCGCCGACCGGAACCCGTTCCTCGGCGCGCACCGTCGCCGTGCCCTGCGAACCGAGCAGCACGATCTCGTCGCCGAGCAGCGCGTCCTTCACTTCGGTCACGTCGAGCACCGTCTGGTTCATGCTGACGACCCCGACCACCGGCACGCGCCGGCCGCGCAGCAGCACCTGCGCCCCGTTCCACAGTTCGCGCACGAGCCCGTCGCCGTAGCCGAGCGGCACGAGGCCGAGCCGCGACGGCCGCGCGGTGACGAACGCGGCCCCGTAGCCGACCGGCGTGCCGGCCGGCACGTCGCGCAACCCGCAGAGCCGCGCCTTCAACGCCAGCGCCGGCCGCAGTTCGAGCGGTCCCGAGCCGAGGCACGGATCGAACCCGTACAGGCCGCCGCCGACGCGCACCGCATCGCCGCGCGCCTCCGGCAGCACCAACGTGCCGAGCGTGTTGCAGGCGTGCCGTTTCACGCCACGCAGCGACCGCACCGAAGCGACCGCATCGTGAAACCGCCGCAGCTGGTCGCGCAGCGCGTCGACCTCGCCGACACCGGTGGCGGCGAAGTGCGTGAACACGCCGGCGATCGACAACCGCCCGCGCCGTTCGATCGCGTCGACCAGGGCCGGCAGCGCCGGCGCGGACACCCCGTGCCGACTCATGCCGGTGTCGACCTCGAGGTGCACCGGCAGGTAACGCCGCGACGCGGCCGCCAGCGCGTAGGCGAGTTCGGCGCCGGCGACGCTCGGCACCAGCGCATGCTGCACGACGAGCCCGGCTTCGGTCGGCGCCACCGGCCCGGCGACGAGGATCGGCACCTGGACGCCGGCTTCGCGCAGATGCGCGCCCTCGTGCACGTTCGCGACCGCGAGCTCGGTGGCCCCGTGCTGCAGCGCGGTGCGCGCGACGCGCACCATGCCGTGGCCGTAGGCGTTGCTCTTCACCACCGCGACCAGCGAGCAGCCCGGGGCGAGCAGGGAACGGAACGCGCGCACGTTGTGCGCGACCGCGTCGAGATCGACGTCGATCCACGCGGGCTCACGCAGAGCCGGTGCCTGTTCGATGGGTATCCGCAGCATGCCCTGACCGCCGGGCGCCAGCGTAGCGAGCGCGTTCCTGGAATCACTTGCCCGCTTGCCGCTGGCGCAGGGTCTCGAGCCGCACCCGCGTCGCCTTGGTCTCACGGTCGCTGCCGCCGAACACCTTGACGAGTGCGGCCTCGGCCGCCGTCAACAGGGGTTCCGCCTCGTCCAGGCGACCCCGCGTCAGCAGGCACTCGCCGAGAGCGCTCTTGGCGATGTGCGTGCGCGGATTGTCGGCGCCGAGTTTCAGCGTCCGCACCGCGACGGCATGGCGCAGCAGTTCCTCGCCGGCCGCGGCATCCCCGGTGCGCGTGCGGGCGAGCCCGAGCAGCATCGCGGTCGCCGCGGCGAGCGGTGCTTCGCGGTTGCCGGACTGGGCCTGCCACGCCCGTTGCAACGGCTCGATCGCATCGGCGGGGCGACCGAGGCCGAGCCGCGCGTAGCCGAGATCGGTGCAGGCCGACAACGTCGCCGGATGCTGCGGCCCTTGCAGCCGTTCGCGCAGCACCAACACCGCGACGAACTCGGCGTCGGCGGTCGCGTCATCGAGCTCGAGCAGCGCGAACGCGAGCTGGGCCCGCGCCTGCGCCACGTCGGTGTGGCCGTCGGGGAACCGCGCCGTCGTGATCTGCACGACCTCGCGCGCCAGCGCCACCGCATCCTGCGGGGCCCGGCTGCGCAGCACGCCCACGAGGTTGCCGAGCGTCTTGACGTGATGCGGGTGCTCGGCGGGCGCCACGGCCGCGAACGTCGCCAACGCCGCCCGCCAGTGCCGTTCGGCCTCCTGCATGCGGCTGCGTTCGAAGCACGCGGTGCCGAGGTTGGCCTGGGCCTCGGCCAGGGCCAGCGACGGGCCGAGGCGCGTGAAGGCCGCGATCGCCGCGACGAGGTCGGGTTCGGCCTCGACGTGCCGATCGAACGCAACCAACGCGCCGCCCCGGCGGGCCAGCGCCTCGATCGCCTGGGGTTGCCCGGTGCCATCCGCGGCGTAGACCGCCAACGCCTCGGTCAGCAGTTCGATCGCTTCCGGCCGGCGTTGCAGCACCCGCACCGGCGCCAGCAACGACTGCACACGCGCCTTGGCGAGCCGCGGATCGGCCAGGTGAGCGACCAGCGCCGACGCCGCCTCGAACTGGTGCTCGGCGTCGCCGAGCCGACCGAGCACGCGGTAGGCGTCCCCGAGCACGAGCCGCAGCTCGAACGCGACCGCGGGCTGTGCGGCGAACCGCCGCTCGATGGTCGCCGCCGCCGCGTCGAGCGCTTCGCGCATCGTCACCTCGCGCCCGGCGATCGCGATGTTGCCGGCGCGTACGATGTCGCGCAGCGAGTCGGCGAGCTGCGTCGCCGTGGCCCGTTCGCGTTCGGCCACCTCGGCCCGTTCTTCGGCGGCGAGGCCGAAGTGCACGCTGAACGCCGTGCCGCCGAACAGGCTCACGACCGCGACCGCCAACGCCGCGGCGAGGCCGGGCGAGCGCCGCACGAACAACCGGAACGCGCCGAGCGGCCGCACCGGCCGCGCCACCACCGGCCGATGCGCCAGGAACGCGCGCAGGTCGTCGGCGAACGCGGCGGCGCTGGCGTAGCGCTGGGCCGGGTCCTTGGCACTGGCCTTGGCGAGCACGGCGGCGAGGTCACGTTCCAGCCCCGTGTCGAGCACCTGCGGCAGCGTCGGCGGCTCGTCGGCGATGCGCTGCAAGGCGGCCGGCAAACTGAGCCCGGCGACGTCGTAGGGCAGGCGACCGGTCGTCAATTCGCAACCGAGCAGGCCCAGCGCGTGCACGTCGGTGCGCGCATCGACGAGGTCGGGATCGCCGAGGCTCTGTTCGGGGCTGAGGTAGGCGAGCGTGCCGAGCACCTGGCCGGCCCGCGTGGTGTGCACGCCGTCGGCGTCGCACAGCCGGGCGATGCCGAAGTCGATCACCTTCGGCACGCCGTCGCGGCCGACCAGCACGTTGCCGGGCTTGAGGTCGCGGTGCACGACCGCCCGCTGGTGCGCGTGCTGCACGGCGTCCGCGACCTGCACCAGCAGCTCGACGCGGCCGCGCCGCGACAGGCCGTGCTGCGCGGCGAAGGTGGTGATCGGGCACGCGTCGACGACCAGTTCGAGCACGAAGAACGGCGGCGCCAGCGGCCCGTCGCCGGCCTTGCCGGTGGCGAAGATCGTCGCGATCGACGGGTGTTGCAACCGCGCCAGCGCCGCGGCCTCCTGCGCGAACCGCTGCAGGCCGACCCGGCCGAGCACGCCGCCATGCAGCACCTTCACCGCGACGTCGCGGCCGAGCGCGTCGTCGCGGGCACGCCAGACGCTGCCCATGCCCCCTTCGCCGAGCGGCTCGAGCAGGCGACAGCCGCCGACGATCGCGCCGACTCCCGCCGCCGCTAGCGTCGCGGCGTCGGCCGCCGGTGGTTCGAGGAAGTCGTCGCCGGCGCGGTCGTGGCCGCGCAACAACGCGGCCACTTCCTGCCGCAGCGCCGCGTCGTCGCCGCAACAATCCAAGAGCACGCGCTGCCGGTCGGCGGGTACTTCGTCGAGCAGCGTCGCGAACACTTCCTGCGCGCGCTGCCACCGCGCAGCGTCGGTCACGACAGGTCCTCGTCGAGCCGGCTGCGCAGGAACGCGCGCGCCGCGGTCCACTCGCGTTCCGCGGTGCGCAGCGGCACCCCGAGGGCTCGCGCCGCGTCGGCCATCGCCAGGCCGGCGAAGAACCGCAGTTCGACCAGACGCGCCTTCTGCGGATCGCGCGCGGCGAGGGCCGCGAGGGCTTCGTCGAGCGCCACCAGGTCGATCGCCCGTTCGCCCCACTGTTCGGCCAGGCCGTCGAGCATCGTGCGCGGTTCGGCGCCCGCACCGCCGCCGCGCTTCTGCCGGCCCCGCTTGCGGGCGTGGTCGACCAGGATGCGCCGCATCGCCAGCGCCGCCACACCGAGGAACTCGGCCGGCGTGCGCGCGCCGGTGCTGTCCTGCTGCATCAGCTTGAGGAACACCTCGTGCACGAGGGCGGTCGCCTGCAGGGTGTGGCCCGGCCGTTCGTGGCCGATCTGCCGCGCGGCGATGGTGCGCAGTTCGCCGTAGACGACCGCGAACACGGTCTCGATCGCCGCCGCGTCGCCGGCCTGGGCCGCGTGCAGCAGCAAGGTCAGCCGTTCCGGGCTAGGTCGATCGATCGGGGCCGGCGAAGTCATTCGGGGTTCTCTGGCGACGGACCGCATTGTGGCTGCCCGTGCCGTCGTGGCAAGGTGGCGGAGATTCCCACGTCCCATGGCGGGACCGACCGGGCGACGGCGCGGTAGGACCACCATGAACGCGATCCGCCTCGCCGTTCCCGCGCTGCTCGCCAGCGCCCTCTGCGCCCAGTCCATCGCCCTCGTCAAGGACGTGAACCCGGTGTCCGGAATCGGCAGCAGCAGCGAAATCTGGCCGGCCCGGGCCAACCCACACGGACCACGGCCGAACGAGGGCGACCATTTCGCCGTGCTCGGCGGCGTCGCCTATTTCCAGGCCGACGACGGCGTGCACGGGGTCGAGTTGTGGCGCAGCGACGGCACGGCGGCCGGCACCTGGATGGTGGCCGACCTACGGCCTGGCCTACCGAACGGCTACCCGCAACATCTGTTCGTCTGGAACGGCGCCCTGTACTTCAGTGCCAGCGACGCCACCGGCGAGTTCGAGCTGTGGCGCAGCGACGGCACCACGGCCGGCACCGTGGCGTTGTCGAACCTCGCCAGCGGCGGGCTCGGCCCGAGCCAGTTCGCCCCGGCCTCGCCGACGACGCTGGTGTTCCGCGGTCGCACCGACGTCACCTGGGCGGTCACGCACACGTTGTGGGCGACCGACGGCATCTCGATCACGCAACTGACTACGAACACGGCCCCGGTCGATCCGAACGAACTCACGCCGCGGCCCGGTGGCGGCGTGCTGTTCCGCCATGCCAATGGCCAGCTGTGGACGTCGAACGGCCTGTTCGGCGGCGCCGCTGCTTTGGGCACGGCGGCGGGACCGATCGACGCCAACACCTTCGTCACCGTCGGCGGCCTTTGCTACTTCGCCGCGCGCAACCAGCCGAACACGACCGGACTCGAACTGTGGCGCACCGACGGCACGGCCGCCGGCACGTTCCTACTGAACGACGTGTTGCCGGGCAGCAACTCCGGCACCAACCTTGGCGTCAGCTGCGGCCACGCCGGCATCTTCTACTTCCGCGGCAACGACAGCAGCGCCCCCGGCGGCAACCACCAGCTCTGGCGCAGCGACGGCACGGTCATAGGCACGTTCCCGGTGTCGACCGCGGCGAATCCGCTGCCGTTCCTGTGGGCCATGGAGACGACGCCGCTCGGCCTCGCCCTCGGCACGTCGTGGGGCCTCCACCTGTCCGACGGCACGTTCGCCGGCACCACGCAGCTCGACTACTCCGGCCAGGTCGCCAACCTGAAGTTCGCCGCCGGCAAGCTGTGGTGGCGCGCCGTGCTCAACAACGCCTACGACGAGCTGATGGTCAGCGACGGCACCGTGGCCGGAACCACGGTGGTCGGCGTCTACAACGGCGGCCCCGGTACCGGCGGCCTCGCGGGCCCGGCCCATTTCGCGGCGATCAACGCGACCACGGTCCTCTGCAAGGGCTCCAACGGCCACGGCGGCCTCGAGTTGTTCCGCAGCGACGGCACCGGTTCGGGCACTTCGATGGTGCAGGACATCCGCACCGACGGCACCACCAGCGCTTCGGCCCCCGACCACTTCTGCGAATTGCGCGCCGGGGTGACGTTGTTCGCGGCCGACGACGGCAGCCACGGCAAGGAACTCTGGCGCACCGACGGCACCGATCCGGGCACGACGCTCGTCGCCGACGTCGCCGCGGGCAGCCTGGCCGGCGCTCCGAGCGGGCTCGAACGGCTCGGCAACCGGGTCCTGTTCGCGGCCGACGCCGGCACCGGCAGCGGCCGCGAGCTGTTCGGCAGCGACGGCACCGCCGCCGGCACGGTCCTCGTGAAGGACATCCGCGCGACCAGCGGCTCGGAGCCCGACCACCTGCTGCGCGTGCGCGACCGCGTCTACTTCGCCGCGTACGACGACGTGAACGAGCGCGAACTGTGGCGCACCGACGGCACCACCGCCGGTACGCAGCTGGTGCTCGACCTCGAGCCGTTCGGCTCGTCGTCGCCGCGCGACCTGTGCGAGATCGGCGACAGCGGCCGCTTCGTGTTCGCCGCGACGGTGAACTCCGACACCGAGCTGTGGATCAGCGACGGCACCGGGCCCGGCACGTTCCTGCTGCGCGACCTCGAGCCGTTCGGATCCGGCCAGCCCGAGGGCATGACGCGGTGCGGCGACAAGGTCGTGTTCAGTGCCGAGTCCGCGGCTTCGAGCCGCGAACTCTGGATCACCGACGGCACCTTCGCCGGCACCGTGCTGCTGCGCGACCTGGAGCTCGGGCCGGGCGGCAGCTACCCGTGGCAATTCACGGCCAGCGACGACGGTCGCTGCGCGTTCGTCGCCACGACCGCCGCGAACGGCAGCGAGATCTGGCTCACCGACGGCACCTTCGCCGGCACGGTCCTGGCCACGGAATTGGTCCCCGGGCCCGGCGATCGGCAGCCCGAGTTCCTGACCTGGTTCGGCAACCGGCACCTCTACTGCCAGGCCCAGGATGCGGCGGCCGGCCGTGAACCGTTCGTCGTCCGCAGCTTCGATCCGGCCTTGTCGGGCCTGCTGGCCGACCTCAAACCGGGTTTCGGGTCCAGCCTGCCCTCGGCCACCGTGCGCGACCGGCCGCTGTTCCAGGACAGCTTCGGCCGCCTCTATCTCGCCGCCGACGACGGCACGCTCGGCAGCGAGCTGTACTCGGTGACGCAGGGCGCCTGGGCGAAGGCGATCGACCGGCCATGCGGGAACGGTGGCGTGCTGCCGCGCTTTTCCAGCACACCGCCGCTGCTCGGCCCCGGCTGCACGTTCTCGTTCCGCAACGTGAACCCACCGGCCGCGGCGCTCTACGCGCTCCTCGTCACGCTCGGACCGCCGCCGGCGATCGACATGGGCGGCGGCTGCCGCGACCACGTCACCGGCGGGCCGTTCCTGTTCCTCGGGCCCGCCGTGGTGCCGGGCTCAAGTTGGAGTGCGCCGATCCTGTTGCCGGCCGATCCGGGATTGGCCGGCCTGCCGTTCGCGGCGCAGGCGATCTTCGCGTGGTCGTCGCCACTCGACGCCTGGTCGAACGCGGTCTGGCTGCAACTCGGCTTCTGAACGGCGACCGTCAGCGCCGCGCGACGCCATGGCGCGCGAGGTGGCCGACGTAGCCGACCTTCGTGCGCCAGACTTCCTGGCCGGCGTGGTCGAACTCGACCACGGCGCCGGATCCGCCGACGACGAGATGGCCGTTCGGCAGCAACTCGGCGTCGTTGCAGGCGAAATCGATCGGCCACCGGCGCAGCGTGCGATGCTGCGCATCGACGCGCAGCACGCAGCGGCCGGAGGTGTCGGTGAGCAGCGTGGTCCCGTCGAGCAGACGATCGGCGTCGCGAACATTGTCGGCGCGCCACTGCCAGACGACCTTGCCGGCCGGATCCACTTCGATCACACCGCTCGCTTCGTAACTCGCGATCAAGGTGTTGCCGTTGCCGAGCCGGTCGACGTCGATCGGACGCACGTCGGTGGCGTAGCTCCAGACCTCGTCCTTCTCCCGGTTGATTTCGATCACCCGCAGATTGCCGCTGTCGGCCACCAAGGTGTTGCCGTTCGGCAGGCGCACGATGTCACTGGGATGCTGCAGGCCTTGGAACTCCCAGACCTCTTGTCCCTTGGTGTCGAACTCGACGATGCGCCCTTGCCCGTAGGCCGCCACGAGCAGGCTGCCATCGGTGAGCGGGTCGACGCTCATCGCCATCGGGATGTCGGACAGCAGGTCGCGCACTTCATCGCCGATCAACCGCACCACCTTGCCCGCCTGGTAGTCGGTCACCAGGGTCGAACCACCGCCATCGAGCGCTTGCCACGCGGCCCGCGCGGCGAGGGCGATGCCTGGATCCTTGTGCTCCAGGCAACGTCGGATCGGCATGCGCAGCGATTCCACGTCGCCGGACAACCCCGAGGCGACGAACAGGGCCCGCTGCACGACCTCGGGCCGCGGATCGACCAACATCTTGTGCAGGCCCGGCAACACCGCCGGGCCGAGCGCGCACAGTTCGCGCGCGGCGTCGAGGCAACGCTCGGGTACTGCGAGTTCCTGCAGCAGGGCGGCTGCCCGCTCGCGGGCCGGACCGCCCGGAGTCGTGACCGGCGTCGGGACCTTCTCCTGCGCCGCCAACGCCGCGGCGAACGTGGCCACCAGCGCGAAGTGTCCGACCATGCCTCGCGATGGTAGCGCTCGCCCCGCCGCACGTGCAGCGCCAGCGCGCACCAGCTACCGTGCCGGGCCAGAGGACCTCATGCCGAGAACCCACACGCCGGTAGCCGCAGCGCTCGCCGCGTTCCTGTTCCCACTCCAGCTCCCCGCCCAGACGCCCGCCGTGACCCAAACGCCTGCGCCCACGTCCGCCGACGATCCCTTCCTTTGGCTCGAAGACGTGACCGGCGACAAAGCGCTCGACTGGGTGCGCGCGCGCAACGCCGACAGCCAGAAGGTGCTGACCACGACCGAACGCTTCGCGACCGCGCAGGCGCGCATCCTGTCGGTGCTCGATTCGACCGCCAAGATCCCCTACGTCGGCAAGCACGGCGCCTTCTTCTACAACTTCTGGCAGGACGGCAAGAACCCGCGCGGCCTGTGGCGACGCACGCCGCTCGCGGAGTACCAGAAGGCCGAGCCGCAGTGGGAAGTCGTGCTCGATGTCGATGCGCTCGGCAAGCAGGAGAACGAGAACTGGGTGTGGCACGGCGCCTCGTTCCTGATGCCCGACCGCACCCGTGTGCTGCTGTCGCTGTCGCGCGGCGGCGCCGACGCCGATGTGGTACGCGAGTTCGACATGACGACGAAGCAGTTCGTCGCGGACGGCTTCGTCGTCCCCGAGGCGAAGAGCAACGTGACGTGGCGCGACCGCGACTCGCTCTACGTCGCCACCGACTTCGGTCCGGGCTCGCTCACCGAGTCCGGCTATCCGCGCATCGTCAAGGTGTGGCAACGCGGCACGCCGCTGGCGTCGGCGGCGACCGTCGCCGAAGGCAAGAAGGAAGACGTGTTCGTCTACGGCTACCGCGACCAGACCACCGGCTTCGAGCGCGACTTCGTCTACCGCGGCGTGACCTTCTACACCAACGAGCTGTTCCTGCTGCGCGCTGGCACGTCGGTGAAGGTCGACAAGCCCGACAGCGCCAACGCCGGCGTGCATCGCGAATGGCTGCTGCTGCAGTTGCGCGACGAATGGACGATCGGCGGCAAGACGTTCGCCGGCGGCTCGCTGCTGGCCTGCAAGCTGGACGCGTTCCTGGCCGGCGAGCGCAGCTTCGACGTCTTGTTCGCGCCGACCGACCGCAGCTCGTTGTCCGGCTTCTCCGGCACCAGGAACCACATCCTGCTCAACGTGCTCGACTCGGTGAAGAGCCGCGTGTTCGTGCTGACGCACGGCAAGGACGGCTGGCAGCGCGAGGCGATCGCCGGCCTGCCCGAGTTCGGCACGATCGGCGCCTCGGCGGTCGACGACGAGGCGGGCGACGACTACTTCCTGACCATCACCGACTACCTGACGCCGACCAGCCTGTGGCACGGCACCATTGGCAAGGGCGCGCCGGTGCAGTGGAAGAGCCTGCCGGCGTTCTTCGACGCCAGCGGCCTCGCGGTCGAGCAACGCGAAGCGCTGTCGAAGGACGGCACGCGCATTCCGTACTTCCTGGTGAGCCGCAAGGACTGCAAACGCGACGGCAAGAACCCGACGCTGCTGTACGGCTACGGCGGCTTCGAGGTGTCCCTGACCCCGAGCTACAGCGCCTCGGTCGGCACCTGCTGGCTCGCGCAAGGCGGCGTCTACGCGGTCGCGAACATCCGCGGCGGC
>SXPB01000341.1 GCA_005776475.1 Planctomycetia bacterium | reverse complement strand
GGTGCGGGAAAGCCGGATTCGGTGGTCAAGGCTTCCTGCAGGATGGTCCGGACAGCCGACGCATCCGGGTGGCGACGCAGCAGCAGCAGCACGTCCTCGAACGTCACCAGCGGGATGTTGAACGCGTCGCAGAAGCGGATGAAGCGCGCACCCTTGATGCTCGCCTTGATGTCGAGCACGCCCGCCAGGTGGTTCGGCTGGTTGCCGACGATGCCGACCACGTGGCCGCCGAGGCGCGCGAAGCCGACGATGATGTTCTTCGCGTAGCGGCCGTGCACTTCGAAGAAGCGCCCGCCGTCGACGACCTTCTTGACCACGTGCCGCATGTCGTACGGCTGGTCCGCGGACGGCGGCACGATCGTGTCGAGCGACTCGTCCATGCGGTTGGGATCGTCGTCGCTCTTCTTCCACGGCGGATCCTCGGCATTGTTGAGCGGCAGGTAGCTCAGCAGCTCCCGCAGCTGCACGAGGCAGGCCGCGTCGTCGGGCGCGGTCAGGTGGGCGACGCCACTGACCTCGGCGTGCACGCGCGCGCCGCCGAGTTCCTCGCTGGTGGTGTCCTCGTGCGTCACCGTCTTCACCACGTCCGGGCCCGTGATGTGCATGAAGCTCGACCCCTCCACCATCATGATGAAGTCGGTGATCGCCGGCGAATACACGGCGCCACCGGCACACGGGCCCATGATCGCGCTGATCTGCGGCACGACGCCGCTGGCGAGCGTGTTGCGCAGGAAGATGTCGGCGTAGCCGCCGAGCGAAGTGACGCCTTCCTGGATGCGGGCGCCGCCCGAATCGCACAGGCCGAGCATCGGCACGCCCATCTTCAGGGACATGTCCATGACCTTGCAGATCTTGGCGGCGTGCGTCTCCGACAGACTGCCGCCGAACACGGTGAAGTCCTGCGCGTACAGGAACACCGGCCGGCCGTCGATGCGCGCGCTGCCGGTGACGACTCCGTCGCCGAGGATCTGGTTCTTCTCGCTGTCCATGCCGAAGTCGCGGCAACGGTGCGTGACGAAGCGGTCGATCTCGACGAACGTGCCCGGATCGACCAGCAGGTCGATGCGTTCGCGCGCGGTCAGCTTGCCCTTCTCGTGCTGGGCGTCGATGCGGTCCTTGCCGCCGCCGAGCAGCGACTTCTCGCGCAGCGCCTGCAGCTTCTGGATCGGGTCAGTCATGGTGCGGGTCCTCCACGAGTTCGGCGAGCACGCCGCCGAGATGCTTGGGGTGCACGAACGCGACCTTGCAGCCGTGCGCGCCGTTGTTCGGCTTCTTGTTCAACACCGGGACGCCGTTCGCCGCCATGGCGTCGAGCTTCGCCTGGCAGTCCGCGACCTGGAACGCCAGGTGGTGGATGCCGGGTCCGCGCTTGTCGAGGAAGGCCTGCACCGGCGAATCGGGGCTCATCGGCTCGATCAACTCGATCCGGGTCGTGCCCGCCATCAGCACGGCGACGCGGACCTTCTCGTCGGGAACGTCGTCGAGGGACTTGAGGACGAGGCCGAAGCCGTCGGTCCACTTCGGCAACGCTTCCTTGATGGAACGGACGGCGATGCCGATGTGGTGCAAGGCCTCGATGGGCGGTTCGGAGGGCATTCGGTTCGGTGTTTCCGTGGTGGCGGGGCGGCATGCTACCGAGCCGCCACCACCACCGCATGCCTGAGCTTCCCGAAGTCGAAACCGTCCGCGCCGGGGCCGAACCGCACCTGCGCGGCCGGCGCCTGCTCGGCGTCGAACTGCGGCGCAAGGACCTGCGCTGGCCGATGCCGGCGGCCGCCCTGCGCGGGCTCGTCGGCCGCACCTGCACCGGCATCACCCGGCGCTCGAAGTACCTGCTGCTCGCCTTCGACGGCGAGCGTGCGCCGATGGCGCTAGTGCATCTGGGGATGACCGGCCGCTTCCTGGTCGAGCCGCTGGCGAGCGGCGCCAGCCGTCCGGAGTGGCGTCTGCACGAACACTGGCGCATGGACTTCGGCGACCGGCTGGTGCGCTTCATCGACCCGCGGCGCTTCGGCGCGCTCGACGTGACCGACAAGGCCGGGGCGGCAACCCACAAGCTGCTGCGCGATCTCGGCCAGGAACCGCTGGAGCCGGGCTTCGATGGCGCCTTCCTGCACCGGGTGAGCCGCAAGCGCACGACCAAGGTGAAGACCTTGCTGATGGACGGCAACGTGCTCGTCGGCGTCGGCAACATCTACGCCAGCGAGTCGTGTTGGCGGGCGAAGGTGCGGCCGCGGCGCGCGGCGAAGTCACTGACGCGCGCCCAGTGCGACGCCCTCGCGGCGGCAATCCGCACCGTGCTCACGGCGGCGATCCGCGCCGGCGGCACGTCGTTTCGCGACTACGTCGGCGTCGATGAGGACGCCGGTTACTTCGCGCGCGAACTCGCCGTCTACGAACGCGCCGGCAAGCCGTGCCCACGCTGCCGCGCACCGATCCGGCACGCGACCGACGGCGGCCGCAGCACCTACTGGTGCTCGGGCTGCCAGCGCTGACGGGACGCGGTGCGCCCCGCGACTACGTCTCGAAGGTGATGAACCAGAGCAGGCGGACTTCGGTCTCGTCCGGCGTCGTCTCGACCCGCAGCAGGCCGAGCACCGCCTTGAACACGTTGCGCGTTTGCGTCTTTCGCGTGCTCCCGTCGGCGACGTAATGGTTGCGGTTGCTCATCAGCAGCCCGAACGGGCCGAACGACCAGCGGTCCTCGTAGGAACCACACTCCATCCAGAACACCAACGGCACCCACGCCTTCGACTCGCCACTGTAGTCCTCGAGTTCGACCGCGCCTTCGTGCGACTGGCCCGGGCCGCGCCGCACGCCGAACTTCATCGTGTCGCCTTCGGGGCCGCGGTCGGCGATGCGGTTGTGCAGTTCCTGCACCGTGGGCACCGGCGCCCCGTCGATCGTGTCGATCACGTCACCACCGCGCAGGCCGGCGATCCAGGCCGGCGAACCGACCTCGACGCTGGCGACGACGACGGCTTCGCGCTTGGTCTGGAAGATCTTCTCGCACCACACGGCCGGAATGCCGCGCAAGGTGACTCCCGCATAGGAACGGGCGCTGACCGTGGGCACGTCGAGCGGAATCACTTCCTGGTCGCTGACGCGCTCCTTCAGCAGCTTCACCGGCAGCGGCAGGTCGAGGTGGTCCTGGCCACGCACCAGCTTGGCGGTCACCACCTGCCCTTCCTTCAGCTTCGCTTCGACGCCGGGAACCTGGTTCTGGTAGACCGTCTCGATCCCGTCGAGGGACAGCAACACGTCGCCGGCGAGCACGCCGCCTTCGGCCGCACTCGACTTCGGGTAGACGCCGGTCACCAGCAAGCCCGAGTAGGGCTTCACGCCGCGCCGCTCCGCCTGCCCCTTGTCCAGTTCTGCCAGCTGCAGTCCGAGGAACGGGCGCTCGCGATCGAACTCCGTCATCACTCGCAGCGACGAGGTGCCGCGCGCCTCCAGCTTGTAGGTCTCCTTGCGCCCGTTCTCGAAGTCGCGGGTCGCCAGCACGTAGTCATCGCTGCCGACGTGGTATTGGCTGTAGTAGGTCCGACAGCCAGCGGCGAAGGGAAGGGAGACGAGGAGGAGGAGTGCGGTCAGTCTTGGCTTCATGCGGATTCCTGCGAAGGGCGCGCCAGCGCATTGCGAGGCGCCGACGTGGCCGATCGGGCAATGAACCTGTCGGATCCGACGGGGCGGTTCATCGGCCTTCCCGGGCAAAGCCGCGGATCACGACGTAGGAGGCGGCCTGGCAGCCGGCGGCGAGGAACAGGACGCCGCGGAAGCCGAGTTCGGCGGCGAGAGGGCCCGCGGCGAGCGCGAAGCCGAACACCCCGAGCTGCATCGTGCCGGCCCGCAGGGCCATCACCGTCGCCAGCTGCTCCTTCGGCACCGCCCCGGACACTAGGGCCTGCAGCGGCCCGGTCCGGGCGGCGGCGGTGACCGCCAGCACGAGACCGACCCCGAGCAGCAGCGCGGAGTCCGGCTCACGGGCCAACACCAGGAAACACGCCACCAGCACCGCCGACGACACCAGGACGAAGTTGCGCTTGCCGAGGCGGTCGCTGAGCCGACCGAGCCCCGCACTGCCGACCACCGAAGCGAGGCCAAGGCCGATCCACAACCACATCTGCTCCCCGCGCGGCACCCGCCCCGAGCTGTCCAACCACGTCGTCGCCAGCTGCACCGTCGTGAAGAACGAGCCGACGTGCAGCATGGTCGCCGCGAGTCCCGCGAGGGCCGGCCGATTGCCGAGCACTGCCTTGAAGGAACCCACCGGCTCGGTCGTCGGCGAACGCGGCACCGCGCGCAGCGCCCACCACAAGCCGAGCCCAGCCACCGCCGCCTGCACGCCGAACACCGCCTGCCAGTGGCCAGCCTGCGCCAGCACGACCGCCAACGGCAACCCGACCGGAATCGCCAGGAACATGCCCGCGGTGAACATGCCCATCGCCGACCCGCGCCGCGCGTACGGCACGATCTCGGCGACCAGCGCCGACGCCGCCGCGTAGGCGACCCCGACCGCCGCGCCTGACACCGCCCGCAACACCACGAACGCCAGGTAGTCGTCGGCGACGAACAGATGCGCCGCGCTGGCGACGAGGAACACGAACATCCCGCCGAGCAACACCGTGGCGCGGCCGTAGTGGCGCGCCAGCGACAGCACCCACAACGCCCCCACCGCCGACCCGGCCGCCGCGGCACCGATCAGGCTTTCCTTGTGCGCCACCAACGTCGCCGGCAGGAACGGCAGCAGCGCCCCGAGCACGCTGGTGTTGAGGTTCAACGCGAACGCCGCCAGCGCGAGGGCGGCGAGCGCCATGCGTTCCTGGCCACGCGGCAGTTCGGCAACGGGCGACGAAGGCGGAGCGGACGCGGTCACCGCCGCGATCATTGCGAGGCTGGCAACGGAAGTCTCGGCCTGCGATCGATTCCATCGGCGCTTCCCGACCACACACTTTCTCCCCCGCGGCACGGCTATAGAGTTCTCGACCCGTGCTTCGCTCCTCGTCGGAATCCCGCCCGTGAAGATCGCCATCCTCGGTGGCGGCATCAGCGGAGTCGCTTTGGCTCGCCTCTGCGCCGCGGACGGCCACGCCGTCACCGTGCTCGAACAGGGCGAACGCCCCGGCGGTCTGTGCAAGAGCCGCCGCTACGGCGAGTTCACCTTCGACGAAGCCGGCGGCCACATCGTGTTCAGCAAGGACAAGAAGGTCCTCGACTGGCAGCTGGCGCGCTGCGGCGGCGATGCCGGCACGGTGCGCACGGTGCGCAACACCAAGATCCGCTGGAAGGATCGCTGGGTGCCGTATCCGTTCGAGAACGGCGTCGGCCACCTGACCAAGGACGCGATCGTCGATTGCATGGCCGGCTACATCGAGGCCTACGCGACGCGGCGCGCCGGCGTGCCGTGCCCGACCAACTTCGGCGACTGGATCGACTGGCGCATGGGGGCCGGCTTCGCGCGGCACTTCATGGTTCCGTACAACGAGAAGATCTGGAAGTGCGACCTGCGCACGATGGCGAGCGACTGGGTCGCCGGCCGCGTGCCGGAAGCGCCGATCGAGGACATCGTCAAATCGGCCATCGGCATCGACACCGAGGGGTATGGGCACCAGTCGGTGTTCTGGTTCCCCAAACACGGCGGCTTCGAGACGATGGTGCGCGGCACCGTCGAAGGCGGCGGGTTCCGGCTGCAGTGCGGCATCACCGTCGAACGCGTCGAGCGGCAGGGCACGGGCTTCCGCGTCAACGGCGAGGCGTTCGACCTCGTCGTCAACACGGTGCCGCTGCCTCGCATCGAGAGCGCCTTTGCCGAGATCCCGGCCGACATCCGCCAGGACATCCGCGCGCTGCGACCCATCTCGCTGATCAACCTGATGATCGGCGTGAAGCTCTCCGAGCCGCTGCCGCCGCTGAGCTGGATCTACCTGCCCTTCCCCGAGCAGGGCCCAACCAATCGCGTCACCTACTTCAGCAACTACTCGCCCCACAACGCGCCCGCCGGGCACGGTTCCTTCCTGGCGGAGGTGACCCACCGCGGCGAGCTGAAGCCCGATGCGGCCTGGGTACGCTCGGTCATCGGGGCGTTGGGAACGGCAGGAATCCTGCACCCCGAGCACGTCGTGCTGGCCGAATGGTGCAACAACGAGTTCGCCTACATCTACCAGGACCTGGCCTTCAAGGACCGGATCTCGCGTGTGCGCAAGTGGTTCGATGCCAGCGGCTACCTGACGTTCGGCCGCTTCGGCCGCTACGAGTACCACAACAGCGACCAGTGCGTGCAGCGCGCAATGCAGGTGCACGAGCACATCCGCACGGTCGCCCGCGACGGCACGCCAAAGCCCCTGCAGCTGCCCTGATCCGGCCCTGACCGCCGGGGCGCGAAAGTCGCCGTGACATCGTTGGCACGGCGCCGCCCTCGAGAATCTGCAGCGCGAACGGAACCTTCGGGGAACTCGCAATCGTCTGATGCTGCGTTCCGTGGGGACCATGCCTTCCCGCGGAGCTCTTTCCCGTCCTCAGGATCCTCGCCGCGAGCTAACTCGGACGCCGAGACGGCATCGCGAATCAGAGGGGTCTGTTCCAGGGCGCAAGCCCGAGGTGCAGCTAGCCGGTCAGCGAGCCGGTTGGCACGTCTCGCGCTCGCGGTGGTGGTCCGGAGGACGGGCATCATTCCCAGGGCGTCGTCCCATGCATCGTCGCCCACATTCTTCGTCGAGGTTGGTGCAAGCCAACCTCGACGTTTTTGTGCCGGCCTCTCGCCCACCGCGTTACCGCGGATGATCCGCGGCTAGAAGGGGCGCTGGCGCACCACATCGGGAACCGCCGGCATCGAGGTTGCCGCATCGGAGTCGGCTCTCGCGTCCAGGCTTCCCTTTTGCGCGCAACCGTGGTTTCATTCGGCTCACCGCAGCGAACACTCGCTGCGCCCAGCAGGAAGTTGACGGCGGGCGGTGCCGTCAGACGCGACCAAGCGATGGATCACGGTGGCAACGACGCCGGGCGGCGTGGGATACAGCCTGAACGACGCGACCGGGACACGGTCCGCGCCGAGTGGGCTCGTCAAGGCTTCAACTGCGAGCTCTGGATCGATCCACCCGGCCAGGTATGGCACGACTTCCTGCACGACGTCGACGAGATCGTGCTGCTGCTCGAAGGCGACTGCCAGATCGAGTTGAACGGCCGCATCGTGCGTTTGCACGCCGGTGACGAGCTGACGATCCCCGCCGGCTCGCGCCACACGGTGCGCAACTGCGGCGAAGGCACGGCGCGCTGGCTGCACGGCTACCGGCAGGGACAGTCCGCCGAAGGCGCCTGACGCTCGCCGGCGTCACGTCATTCGCGCAGCGTCCATACACCGCGTTGCCCCGGCGTCTCTTCGACTCCGACCGAAAGCGCGCGCAGCTTCAGAGGCGGCCACTTTTCGCGCATGCGATCGCGCAGCGTTCGCCCGAACCAGGCCGCCAGGTTCTCGGCGCTGGTGTTGCCGATCGGCAGCACGATGACTTCCTCGGCCGGGATCAGGTAGTGCCGTTCGCGGTAGCGCACTTCGCAGTGCGCCCCCACGCGCACCGCCGTCAGCACCGGGTGCTTGCCCGGCAGCAGCAGGTGCTCGTCGAGTTCGTCGCACAAGGCCCGCACCAGCGGCTTGATCTCCTGGAAGTTCACCACGAGGCCGTGCTCATCGAGGTCGGAGTGCACATCGACGTACACCTTGTAGTTGTGGCCATGCAGCCGCTCCGCCGAGCCGTCCGGGAAGATCAGGAAGTGGGCTGCGCTGAACTTCAGGTAGTCCTTTTCGATCGCGATCGACCAGCTTTCGTGCGGTGCCGACATGGCGCGCGAAGATATCGCACCCTAGCCTCGTGCCGTGGACTTGAGTGCGATCCCCTGGCAGACGACCCGCTACCCCGGTGTCGCGATCTGGTTCTACGCGTCGGAACGCCGCACCGGCCGGGCGCTGGTGTTGATCCGCATGGACCCTGGCTGCGGCTATCCGCGCCACAAACACCGCGGCGAAGAGCGTCTGCTGGTGGTGCAGGGCGGCTATCGCGACGAGCGCGGCGAACATCACGCCGGCAGCTTCGTCGTCTATGAGGACGGCAGCGAGCATGCGCCGGTGGCGCTCGCCACGCCCGGCGCCGTGCCGTGCGTGCTGTTGGCGCTCGCCCACGAGGGCATCAAGCTCCTCGCGGGCTGAGCGCGCGGCCGATCAGCCCTTGCTGTATTCGGTGAGGACCTTCTCGGCGATGTTCGGCGGCACCGGCTCGTAGCTGGCCGGCTCCATCGAATACGTGCCGCGGCCCTGCGTCATCGAGCGCAGGCGCGTCGAGTACTGGAACATCTCGGCGAGCGGCACCTTGCCGGTGACGGCGCTGATGCCACCCGGCTTGCTGATCATCTCTTCGACGATGCCGCGACGGCTGCTGAGGTCGCCGATGACGTCACCGGTCTTGTCCTCGGGCGCTTCGATCTCGATCTTCATGATCGGCTCGAGCAGCAGCGAGTTGTTCTCCGACGCGAGCCGGAACGCGAGGATGCCCGCCGTTTCGAACGCCATCGCGTTCGAGTCGACGTCGTGCGCCTGGCCGTCGTAGAGCTCGGCGACGATCTTGCAGAACGGGAAGCCGAGGCGGCCACCGCCGACGACGGCCGCGAGGATGCCCTCGTTGACCGGCTTGATGTACTCGCGCGGCACCGAGCCGCCCTTGACGCCGTCGATGAAGTTCAGGCTCTCGACCGTTTCGTCGACGCTGAACCGCACGCGCGCCACGGCGAACTGACCCGAACCACCGGACTGCTTGATGTGGCGGGCTTCGACCGTCTTCGGCCCCTTCAAGGTCATCTTGTAGGCGACCTTCGGCCGCCCGACCTTCACCGGGATCTTGTAGTCGTTCATGATCATGTTGCACTTCACTTCGAGGTGCAACTCACCCATGCCCGAGATGACCGTCTGGCTGGTCGCCGGGTCGGTGCTGGCCTTGAACGTCGGATCCTCGCGCACGAGCTTGCCGAGCACTTCGCCCAGCTTGTCGCGGTCGCCGCCGGACTCCGGCTCGATCGACATGCTGATCACGGTGTCGGGGAACGCCATCGCCTCGTACACGACCGGGTGCTCCTTGGTCGACAGCGTGTCGCCGGTGATCGACTCCTTGATGCCGACGGCGGCGACGATGTCACCGGCGCGGGCGATGTCGATGGGCTCGCGCTGCGCAGCGTGCATGCGCATCAGGCGGCCGATGCGTTCGTACTTGCGCGTGCGGCCGTTGTAGTAGCGCTCGCCTGCCGTCATCTCGCCGGTGTAGACGCGGATGAACGTCAGGTCGCCGTTCGGGTCGCTGATCGTCTTGAAGACGAGGCCGGCGAACGGCTCGGTCGGCAGCAGCGGCCGGGCGATCTTCTCTTCCTTGTCCGGGTTGTAGCCCTCGAGCGGCGGCCGGTCGATCGGGCACGGCAGGTAGTCGATGATCGCGTCGAGGACGTTCTGCACGCCCTTGTCCTTGAAGGCCGAGCCGCAGAAGACCGGCGTGATCTTAATGTCGAGCGTGCCCTTGCGGATCGCCATCATGACCTCTTCCTTCGAGATCGGTTCGCCCTCGACGAACTTCTCGAGCACCGAGTCTTCGCACTCGGCGACCGCCTCGACCATCACGTCGCGGCGCTTCTTCGCTTCCTCCAGCAGCTCGGCCGGAATCTCGGAAACGGTCATCTCACGCGCGTCGTCATCGGCCCATACGCAGGCCTTCATGTTGACGAGATCGACCACGCCTTCGAACGCCTTCTCCTTGCCGATCGGCATCACCAACGGCACCGGGTTCGCGTTCAAGCGCGTCCGCATCGAAGCGACGGCCTTGTAGACGTCAGCACCGGTGCGGTCCATCTTGTTGTCGAACGCGACGCGCGGG
>SXPB01000340.1 GCA_005776475.1 Planctomycetia bacterium | reverse complement strand
TGCGCGGTCGCAGTTGGCAGTCCCACCGGTGGTTCGTCGTCGTGTTTGCGGTCGCATTCGTGGTTGGTGCAGCGCTGCCGACGATCGAGAGCGTGTTGTTGTTCCAGGCCGTGTGGATGCCGTTCGTGATGTGGCGTGCCGCGCGGTTGTCCCGCACACGTCCGGAGGAAGGGCGCGAAATCGGCCGCACCGTGCTGCGTGGAGCCTGTGCCGTTTGGGGGGCGCTGTGGTTGCTGTACGCAGTGTCGGTGCTCGTGGTCGGTCCGGTTCCGACGGCGACGGAGAATTTCTTCGGCTACGTGCTGCGCCTGAACTCGCTGTTCGACCTCGGACTGCAGGTGGTGGTGGCGACGAGCCTGATCGTCGTCGTGATGAGCGATTCCGAGCGCGCGAAGCTCGATGCGCTGCGCGAACGCGATCGCCTGCGCGAGCAGGTGCAGCGCGACGAGAAGCTGCTGGCGTTGTCGACGTTGGTCGGCGGCGTCGCGCACGAGTTCAACAACCCGTTGACCGCCATGCTCGGCCACGTTGACGACTTGGAAGCGCTCGAACCTGTGGTACGGCAGCGGGCGATCGCGATCGTCCGGCAGCAGATCGATCGTTGTCGCGTCATCGTCCAACGCATGTCCTTGCTGGGGCGCGGCGCGTCGTTGGCAGTAGGCGAAGTCGACGTCGACGACGTGCTGAAGTCGACGGCGGCGCAGTTCACGGCGCGCTTCCAGACATCGGGCGTCACCTTGCAGCTCGACGTGCCGCCCTTGTTGTCGGTGTTGCATGCCGACCCCACTGGCTTCGCACAGGTGATCGTCAACTTGTTCGGCAACGCCCTGCACGCTTCGCCTCGCGGGGGCACCGTTCGGGTGACGGTGCAGGAACGCAGCCACGGCGTGTCGATCGAAGTGCAGGACCAGGGGAAGGGGGTTCCGGTCGGCGATCGCTCGCGCATCTTCGAGCCGTTCTGGACGACGCGCGCGCAAGGCGAAGGTCTCGGGCTCGGCCTCGCGGTCGTCGATGCGATCGTGCGGGCGCACGGTGGCCGCGTCGAGGTCGAGGACGCGCCCGGCGGCGGCGCCCGCTTCCGTCTGCTCTGGCCCTGGCGGCCGCTGCGCGCCACCGCCGCCGAACTGCCCGCGGGCACTGCGGTGGGCACGCCCGGCCGTGCCCGACTGCTCGTCATCGACGACGAGCCGCTGGTGCGGGCGATGATCAGCCGCCAGGCGTCAGCCGAAGGCTACGAAGTGGTCGAGGCCGAATCGGGCGCGCGCGCGCTTGAACTGTTGCTGGCCAAGGGGGCCGAGTTCGCGGCGATCATCTGCGACCTGCGCATGCCGGGCACTTCCGGTGCGGCACTGCATGATCAGCTGGAGCGGCAGGCGCCGCAGTGGCTGTCACGGCTGTTGTTCGTGACCGGCGACCTCGCTTCGAACGAGGCCGCGGCGTTCGCCGAACGTTGTCGCGCGCCAATCCTCACCAAGCCGTTCTCGGCGATCGAATTGATGCGGCGCGTGCGTGCGGTGCAGAACGTCGGCTGAGTCATTTCGGCACGTCGCTGCCGAAGTCGAGGTCGATCGCCGGCGTCGGGATCTCGCCTTGCCAGAGTTCGTTGTCGGCCGGGTCCCACAGGAACATCTGGAAGTGGAACCGCACAGCCAGGCGATGGCGGCCACGCAGGCGCGACAGGGGGGCTTCAGCGCGCTGCCAGTAGTCGGCGAGGAACACGATGCTCCGGTTCGTGGAGACCGGGTGCGCCAGGTCCGAGGTCATCGCCGCAGTGACGACGCCGAGATCGTCGCGTTGGACACAGCGTTCGCCGTCGAGCACGAGGTCGAAGTGGAACGGTTGCGGAACGGCTGCCTGCGTCACGCCAGTGACGTTGTAGGAGCGCGGCCGATCCGACTCGTTGCGCAGTTGCAAGGCGACCACGAGCGGCTTCTGTGCCGTCGGGCGATCGGTGTTGCACAGGATGCGCGCCTTCATGCCGTCGACCGCTTCGCTCCACGGCGACACCACGCCGCGCACCGCGAAGCCGGTGGCCACGGAGAGAGGTTCGCTGAAGGTCAGGAAGCGCGAATCGCCGAGTGGGGTGAACGACCGCAGCGTCAGCTTCAACCGGTACTCGCCGACTTCTTCCGGCAGGCAACCGACGACGCTCTGGACCGCGCAGAGCCCCACGCGTTGGATGCCCCACCAGTAGTCCTCGCTCACGCCCGCGGCTTCGATCTTCGCTTTCACCAGCGGGCTGATGCCCGGATGCGGCAACTTCACGTCGACGAGTTCGACGGTGGCGCGCGACGTGGTCGCCGTGAACGTCGCCGCCACGCGTTCCACGGGCCCCGTCTGCACCCGGCCGTCCGGGTGGGTCAGTTCGGCGTCGAGCACCACCGGCACGCCGGTCGGGTCGTCGGCGAACACGCGCGTGGCGAGCTGCGCATCGGTTTCGCCAGGCTTGCGCGCGACGATGCGGACGGGAGTGTTGGTCTTCGCCGTGGCTTCGAGCTCGAAGCGGATGGCGCTGAACAGATCCCACGCCGGTTGCACTGGCCGCAAGCGCAGCGACAGCCACGCGTTCTCGGCGGCGACATCGCGATCGGCGTCGTTGCCGGAGTTGGCGCCGAACCACACGACGATCGCCAATGCGGCAGCGGCGAACACCGCTGGCAGCAGCGATCCTTTGCGAACCTGGCGTGCCGCGATGGTCGTCGGCGGCGCGCTTTCGGGCTCGAGCGTCGCCCAGACGAACTCGGCCCGCGCCGCGCGCAGCAGCTGCACCCGCAGCCCGAGTTCGCGGTGCTGCGTCACGGCGACGCGAATGGACTCCGCGGCGGCCGGCGACAGTTCGCCGTCGAGCCACGCGACCAGGGTCGCGTCGTCGAAACCAGGGATTGCAGGGTTCATGCGTCGTCTCCGAGATCTTGCAGAAGTTCGGCCAACCGCAGGGTGGCGGCGGCGATGCGCGACTTGATGGTCCCGACCGGCAGTTCGAGCGCTGCGGCGATCGCGGCGTAGTCCATGCCCTCGATCGCGCGCAGCACCAGCACGTCGCGCAGGGGCGGCGACAGCCGGGTGATTGCCATGTGCACCCGCGCGCGCCGTTCGGCCGCCGCCAGCGCCGTGAACGGTTCCGCCGCGAAACTGGCGACCGCGGTCTCGTCGAGGGTCAGCGCCAGCGAACTCGCCGCGGGTTCCCGTTCTTGCTGTCGGCGGTGGCGGGTGGCGAAGCGCACCAGCGTGCGCACGGCGAGGCGATGCGCCCACGTCGTCGGCAACGCTTCGCCGCGGAACGTCGGCCAGGAGCGCGTCAGTTCGCGAAACACCTCCTGCGCTCCGTCCGCCGCCGCGGCTCCGCACAGGTGGCGGGCCAACCGCTCAATGCGCGGCGTCAGCTCCTGCGTCAGTTCGTCGAGTTGCATGGTTGGCGTCATCGTGGCGCACGGTTGGTGGCACGCGGGGCGCTCCAGGTTCGGTCCAATGCCGATTTCTTGTCGATTGGTCCCTTCCAGGCGGACACCGCCAGGCGAGTTCGGATTCCGGTGTCCGGTCGACACGCATGTTGCCATGGCAGGGGGAGTTGCTGGTTCGGCAGCGTACGGAGGAGGGCAAATGCGGAGGCTGATGGCACTAAGTTGCAAGTGACGGGGTTTCCTTGGTAGGCCGAATCTCTAGGGTTCCGCTCTCGGCTCGTTCTGTCTGACCCGATTCTCCAACCAGAAAATCGACACATGCAACGTCTCGTTTCCCTCGCCGCGATTGCGGCCCTCGCCGTCACGGCGACCGCGCAATTCTCCATCGTCGTGCCCAACGGCTATGCCGCCGTCGAAGGCAGTTCCTCGAACCTGTTCCCGTGGGGCCGCGGCGGCACTGGCCTGCTGCAGCAATGCGTCTACGACAGCTCGCACTTCACGGCGCAAGGCATCAACTTTCCGATCCTGATCACGGGCCTGAAGTGGCGCCCGAACACGAACACCGCGCTGGTGGCGTCGAGCTACACGGCCGGCTGCACGGTGTCGTTGTCGACGAGCCCGCTCGACCAGGCTGCCGTCTCGACGACGCTGGCCAACAACCGAGGTGCTGACTTCGCGACGTGCTACAGCGGTGTGGTGTCGTGGGCAGCGCAAGCGGCTCAGGTCGGCCCGACCCCGTTCGGTATCAGCATCCCGTTCACGACCCCCTTCTTGTACGACGCGTCCCTCGGTGACCTGAACGTCGAGTGCGACCTGCCGATCCAGACGTTCACGGGCACGGGTCCGGCACTCGACGTGCACGGCACGGCGGCCACGGCGCTCGGCAGTCGTGCCTACATCAGCACGGGCTACCCTGGCACGGGCGTCGGTTTGGTGACGTTGAACCACGCGGTCGTGATCGAAGTGACCTACGTGCCGGCGTCCGGCCTCTACAGCTCGTTCACCGCGAACGTCACCAGCGGCACGTCGCCGCTGACTGTGAACTTCACCGACACGACGTTCACCAGCGCGCCGGGCGGCGTGGCCAGCTGGGCGTGGGACTTCAACGGCGACAGCATTGTCGACTCGACGCTGCAGAACCCGTCGTTCACCTACACGACGTGCGGTGACTTCGACGTCACGCTGACGACGAACGACGGGGTCCACCCGGCGAGCGTTCTGACCAAGACGGCCTACATCAAGACCGACAACATCGTCGCCAACTTCACGTACGGCCTGATCGGACCGTTGACGGTGCAGTTCACCGACACCACGAGCCCGGCGGCTACGGCGTGGGCCTGGGACCTCGACGGCGACAGCATCGTCGACAGCAACGCGCAGAACCCGGTGTGGGTCTATCCCAACGGCAACGCGGTCAACGTCACGCTGACGGCGACGCGCAACTGCAAGACGTCGGTGAGAACGACGACGATTGTGCCGCTCCAGCAGCTGACCACGACTCTCGTCCCCAACAACAGCGTCGGCTCGCCGGCGACCCTGTACTACAACCTCGACGTGCTGAACCCGCTGGGTGTCACGATCAATTCGTTCGACTCGATCTCGGCGACGTTGAACACTGCGTTCACGGTCGACTACTACCTGAAGCAGGGCACCTACCAGGGCTCCGAGTTCGTCGCTGCGAACTGGACGAAGGTCGGCACTGCCGCCGGCACGTCGGCGGCCGTCTCCGGCACGCCGTTCAACGCGCAGTTCTCGCAGCCGCTGCACATCCCGGCCGGTTCGTACGGCGTCGCGATGCGCTACGTCGGTATCGCTCCGCGTTACCTCACGCTGACCGCGCTGACGACCTATGCCAACACCGACTTGTCGCTGACGGCTGGCGCGGCTTCGCTGTCGACCGCGGGTGCGTTCACCGGCACGAACCTGAACTCGCCGCGCGGTTGGAGCGGCACGATCTACTACGGCACGAACAACATCACCGGCGCTTCGGGCCACGGCTTCTTCGGCAAGGGCTGCGTCGGTTCGCTGGGCATCGCGCACCAGACCTACGTCACCCTGCCGCAGCTCGGCGGCAACCTGTCGGTGACGGTCGACAACATGCCGTTCGCGATCGGCGTGATGGCGATCGGTACCAGCAACACGACCTCGGGCTTCGGCCCGCTGCCGGTCGATCTCGCGATCGTCGGCGCTCCGGGTTGCCCGCTGCGCGTCAGCTTGGACGCGACCGATACCTTCGTCGGCGTCGGCACCACGGCGACGTGGAGCTTCCCGATCCCGAACCTGCCGGTGTTGAACGGCGTGTTGCTCTACAACCAGCCGGCGATCCTGGATCCGGCGGCGAACGCCTTCGGCTTCACCATGGGTGACGCTGCGGGCTGGGTCATCGGCAACTGAGCCGAGAGCCGCAAGGCGCCTCGGGTGCCTGACGGGGCCGTTCCTGCGCTGCAGGAACGGCCCCGTTTCCGTTTCCCGCCGTCGTCGGGCGGACATTGCTGCCACAGCGCGTATTGGTCGATCGGGCCGAGACCGCGCACCAGGAAGCGGCTGCGGATGCAGTACGACCGGCCATGGCCACCGGCGGCATGCATCGCCACCGGACCGCCGCGGTGCGCCCGTTCGGCGTCGAGCACCGCCAGCATCATGCGCGCCAGGTTGCTGGCGCCCGTGGCGATCAGTCGGGCTGGGCCCACAGCTTCGCACCACCCGACAGCCCGGCCGAATTGTCGACGTAGGACACGTCGTCGCCGAGCGCCGCGCACACCTTCTTGGCGTTGCCGCCGCCGATGTAGAGGTGGTCGAAGTGCGTCAGCGTGCGCAGCAGTTCGATCGCCTTGCGCACGCGCTTGCGCCACTTCTTGGAGCCGACTTCCTTGCGCGCTGCGTTGCCGAGCTGCGTGTCGAACGTCTCGCCTTTGCGGAACGGCATGTGCGCGATTTCGAGGTGGGGGCACAGCCGGCCGTTGGCGTAGAGCGCCGTGCCGAAGCCGGTGCCGAGCGTGACGACGACCTCGACGCCCTTGCCGCGGATCACCGCGAGGCCCTGCACGTCGGCGTCGTTGGCGACGCGCACCGGCTTGCGCAAGGCTTCGGCGAGCGCCTTCGCCAGGTCGAAGCCCTGCCAGTCGTCGTGACCGAGGTTGGGAGCCGTGCGCACGATCCCGTCGCGCACCATGCCGGGGAAGCCGACGGCGACGCGCTCGTGGGCCGGCAGCTCGCGCACCAGTTCGACCAGCATCGCGACGATCGCGTCGGGTGGCGACCCGACCGGCGTGTCGATGCGCACGCGGTCGCACAGCAGCGTGCCGGCGCTGTCCACGACCGTGGCCTTCAGGCCCGAACCACCGATGTCGATCGCCAGGGTGTTCACGGTCGGGCAGGGTAGCGCCTTGTTGGCGGCAGGACTCGGGGTGTTCTTCGTGGTCGTCACGCCATGGCATCGGCAGTTGCGGGGCATGGCCTGAACTCCACCCGTGCGGGCACGATTCTGCAGAATCCCGTACCGCCGGCGCCCGTTCCGGCACGTAGTGCCCGCATGGTCGATCCGGCGCAACTCGAACCGCACACCGCCTGGGTGCTCGGCTGGTTCCGCCGGCGGTTTGGGGCCGATCGCGCCGAGGACCTGACGCAGGAAGCGTTCGTCGCCGTGTTGCGCAACTCCCATCGGCTGGAGCGCGATCGGGTCGGGGCCTACCTGCTCGGCGTGGTGCGCACCCTGAGCAAGGTGGAGTGCCGCCGCCGTGGCGGCATGGTGCAGTTCGCCGAGGAGCCGGTAGCCGACGATCCTGCGGCACCGGGCGAGAACGTGCTCGCGGCGGTGCGGGAGCTGCCGCCGGAACTCGAGCAGGTGGTCACCCTGCACTACGCCGAACAACGCAGCTACGACGAGGTCGCGGCGCTGCTCGGCGTGCCGCGGGCGACGGTGCAGAGCCGTCTGCGGCGGGCGTTGGAACGGTTGCGCCGCACACTCGGCAAAAAGGAGAACGTGTCGTGAACGAACTCGAACTGGAACGTCTGCTGCGGCGCGAAGCCGCTGTCGATGGCGAAGCGGTGGCGCGCGTGCAGGCCGCGGTGCGGGCGGCGGCACGGTCGCTGCCGGCGGAGCCGGTGCCGGCGGTCGCGCCGGCGTGGCGCGCGTGGTTGCTGGTCGCGGCGTGCACCGGCGTCGCGGCGTGGTTCGCGTGGGGGCCGGGTACGGGTTCCGGACCGAACGACACGCTGTCCGGTCGCGTCGATCCGGGTGGCGCCCAGCACTTCGACGAGCCCCCTGGTCTCTCGGGCCTGATGGCGCGGGCCGACGTCATCGTGGAAACCGAAGCCGTACCGAAGGATGGCCGTACAGAGGTGTCGTCGCGTGTGTTGGGAGGGGACCTGGCGATTCGTGCATTCGAGAACCGGACCGGCAAGTCGGTCGGCGTGGTGCAGTCGCTCCGTGCTCGGCAGGAGAGCGCGCTGACGTTCCTGGTGCGGGACGATGCGAAGGGCGAGTTCGTCGTGGCCGGCGGCGAGCACGGCAAGGTGCCACTGCGCAACGGCCTCTACTGGGACCTGTTCACGCGCGACGACGTCGCCACCGTCGTGCAGACCGGCACGCTCGCGCCGGCACGCATCGTCGAACTGCTCGCCGCCGGTGGTCCGCGGGCCCTCTCGCAGATCACCTGGCACCTGCAGCAACTCCCGGGCTGGCGCATGCCGCACACGTCGCCCGGCTTCCAGGCAACGCTGGCGAAGTCGTTCGAGGCGAAGCCGCCGTGCACCGACGACCGCGACTCGTTCCTTGCCGCTGTGGGATACCTGCATCCGGACGGCGTGCAGTTGCTGTCGGCGGCGGCGCTGGCGCGCTACCGCGCCGCGTGGGACGCGCTGTCTCCCGAACGCGACCGGCGGTTCCTGGTCGACCTCGTGCTCGGTCCGGTGGCGCGCGCGAACGTGCCGTGGGCGCGCACGCTGGTGGTCGAGGAGCTCGATGCGCTCGGGGTCACGATCGCCGACACCGGCAAGCTCGCCATCGCGGTCGGCGAGCACCTCGACAACCTCGAAGTGCTCGCTGCGTGGGATCCCGAGTTCGCGGCCCGTCGCGCGGCGGGCCTGCGCAAGTACGTGCCGGTGAAGGAACGTGACGACTACGACCGTGTGCTCGCGGCGATGGTGCGCTGGGGCCATCCCGAGGCGACGAAGATCGTGCTCGACGAGTTCGCATCGCGGTTCGTCGCCGGTGAGAAGCGCGTGCCGCTCGGCCCGCTGCTGCTGTGCCCGGTCCCGCTCGTCGCCGAGCTGCTCGAGAGTGCGGTCGCGGACGTGAGCTTCGGCGAGCTGTTCCTGCGCTACGACCCGGTGTTGCAGGAAGTGCTCGCCGAGGCGACGCCGAATCCGGTGCTCGCCAGGATCCGGCCCGCGCTGACCGGACGGGTCGCCGACCGCACGCAGTCGTTCCACTCGTTCACGAACCACCTGCGCCTGCATGAAGCGGCCGGCGGCACGCTCGCCGAGGCGACGGCGTTGACGCACTTCCTCACGACTGCCTTCGACACCGGCTGGTCGGGGCGCGAACTCGTGCAGCACGTTGAACGTCGGCTTGGTCGCCGCGAACTGCCGTACGCCGAAGCGACCGACGCCGAACGCAAGGCCGCCGCCGCAGCTCTCGCCCGCGCCCTGCAGTGATCAGCCGCGCCCGACCGGCACCGTCATCAGGTCGTGCGCGAGCACGATGTCGCCGGCGAACTGCGTCGCCGCCTGCGCCTTCAAGTCGTGGTCCTCGCACTCGGGATAGAAATGCGTCAGCACGAGGCGTTTGGTCCCGGCCCGCGCCGCGTAGCGCGCCGTCAGCGACGGGGTCAGATGGCCGTCGATCTTCTGTCCGTCGGGCGTCGCCGCTTCGCACACGAACACATCGGTGCCGCGCGCGAGTTCGACCAGTTCGTCGCATTCGTCTGCGTCGCCCGAGAACGCGATGCTGCGGCCGGCGTGCGCAACGCGGTAGCCGAGGCTCTGCGCCGTGTGGCGGATCGGCACCGCGGTGACGTCGATCCCAGCGGCGATGAACGGGCCCGGCGCAAGTTCGTGCAGCGCCAGTTCGTAGCCCCGCGGCAGCAGCCACGGCCACGCTTCGGTCAACTTCTCGACCAGCCGCAGAAGCCCTGGCGCACCGAACACGTGCATCGGCGCGCGGCCGGCGAAGTGCGGCGAGCGCAACGCGAACAGCAACGCCGCGAGGTCGGCACAGTGGTCGGTGTGGTAGTGCGTCAGCAGCACCGCGTCGAGCTGTGCCAACGTGACGCCGGCCTGCGCCAGCCGCCGCAGCGTGCCCGGCCCGCAATCGACCATGAGGCGGCGTTCGCCGGCCGTCACCAGGTAGCCGGCAGCGAAGCGGTCGGCGACCGGCACGGCGGTGCCCGAGCCCAGCACCGTCAACTGCAGCGAGGACGCACTCACGCCGGGCTGAAGCCTTCCGGCAGCACGCGCCTCACCTTGCGCGCCACCTTGGCGGCATCGACGGCGTCGGCCAGCACGGCTTCGAGCACCGCGATGTACTCGAGATACCGCCGGCGCCCGGCTTCGGTCAGGCGCGTCAACGTCTGCGGGCGACGACCGCGGTAGCCCTTGTGGATCTCGACGATGCCGGCTTCCTGCAGCACCGTGAGGTGCCGTGACAGGTTGCCGTCGGTGAGATTGCAGAGGTTCTTCAGGTCGGTGAAGAGCAGCCCGTCGGCGCGCGCCGCGAGCGACGTCACGATCCCGAGCCGCGCCTTCTCGTGCAGCACCCGGTCGAGCCCTTCGTAGGCGTAGCGACCGTCGATGGTCTTCTTGTCGCTCATTCCCGCACCTCGGCGCGTTCGTGGTGCCACCACAGGATCGCGGCGAGCGACAGCTGGCCGGCGGCGAACGGCAGGCCCATCGCCCACGGATCGAGCGCGCGTTCCTCGAACCACAGGCAGCAGGTCCCCGACGCCAGGAACAGCACGCCGATCGACAGCGCCGGAGCTGGCAGCAGGCGATGCGCGGCGAGGTTGCCGAGACCGAACAGCAGTTGCCACAGTCCCGGCAGCACCCACAGCCGGTCGTGCATGCGGGTGACGACGAACCAGGTGACGACCGCGCCGACGACGAGGCACGGCGCGAACTGCATCGCGGCGAGGCGCGCGTTGGCGACGCCCAGGGCACCGGGGCAGCGCAGCACGCGCCGGGCTACGACGAGGCTGGCGACGATGCCGCTGACCAGCGCCGCACCACACCAGATCAGCAGGTAGCGGCGCGGGTAGGACAGTGGATCCTCCAGCCACAGCATCTGGGCGATGGCGGCGAGGATCGCCAGCAAGCCTGACAATGCGACCGGCACGGCGCGCAAGCTGCGCAACCGTTCGGTCGCCGCCAGTTGCGTGCGGATGGTCGAGATCTGGTCGATGGCGTCGCGCAGTTCCATGGGTTCCGGCTTTGGCTTTGCATGGGAAAGTAAGCGCCCGGCCCGGTCCGTCAAGCCGCCTTACGCAGCACTTACCGCGGCGATGCCCGTTTGGCCGTCTGTTGTGTCGACAAGCGAGGTGACATGCGAGCCGACTCCATCCTGATCCCGTTCCTGGCCGTGGCTGCGGTGCTGCCGGCCCAATCGACCCACCAGTGGGTGCTGCCGCACCGGGCGGCGTTGGTGCCGTTCGGCACCGAACCCGTGCGCGTGACGGCGGTCACAGCGCATGTGCGCATCGTCGATCGGGCGGCGACGACGACGCTCGAACTCGATCTGTACAACCCTGGCTACCGCGACCAGGAAGCGGTCGTACTGCTGCCGGTGCCCGCCGACGCCGCAGTGTCGCAGTTCACGTTCCTGGGGGCCGCACCCGAGCCGCAGGCGCGCATCCTGCCGCGCGACGAAGCGCGGGCCCTGTACGACGAGATCACCCGGAACTTGAAGGACCCGGCGTTGCTCGAGTTCTCCGGCTGGAATTGCCTGCGCAGCAGCGTGTTTCCGGTGCCGGCGCGCGGCCAGCAGAAGGTGCGCGTCACCTGGGATCACGTGCTCGAAGTCGACGGCGATCGCGCCGACTACGTGCTGCCGCGCAGCGAGATGATCGGCGCCGACGTGCCGTGGCGGATCACGGTGGATCTGCGGGCGCGCGCGCTGATCGGCTTGTGCCACTCGGTGAGCCACGAGCTGGTCGTCGAGAAGGCCGGGCCGCAGTCGCGGTCGCTCGCAGTGGCCACCCGCGGCCAGCGCGTGCCGGGCGCCTTCCGGCTGAGCTTCACCACGGCGACCACGGCCGACCGGCCGACCGCGACCTTGTTCGCCTATCCCGATCCGACGATCGGCGGCGGCTACTTCCTGCTGATGGCGAACGCCCCCGGCGCCTCGGCGGCGCATGCCGCCATGCGGCGCGAGGTCACGCTGGTGCTCGATCGTTCGGGCAGCATGGCCGGCAAGAAGATGGACCAGGCGAAGGCGGCGGCGCTGCAGGTGATCGAGGCGCTGGCTCCCGGCGAAGGCATCCAGATCCTCGACTACGGCAACGACGTCACGCGCGCATTCGCGGCGCCGGTCGAGAAGAGTGCGGCCTCGTTGGCGGCGGCCCGCGCCTACATCGAGGGCATCCGCCCGCTCGGCGGCACCAACATCCACGACGCGCTGGTCGAAGCCCTGCGGGCGCCGGTGCTGCCCGGCACCGTGCCGCTGGTGTTGTTCCTGACCGATGGCCTGCCGACGGTCGGGCCGACCAGCGAACGCGAACTGAAGACGATGGTCGCCGCCGGCAATCCGCACGGGCGGCGCGTGTTCAGCTTCGGCGTCGGCCACGACGTCAACGTGCCGCTGCTCGACGCGATCGCCGAGACGACGCGCGCCATGACGACCTACGTGCTGCCGGACGAAGACGTCGAGGTGAAGGTCGCGCGCACGTTCGCGCGCCTGAGCCACCCGGTGCTCGCCGAACCCACGCTCACCGTCGCGCCGCGCGCCGGCGAAGGCTCGCGCATCGCCGACCTGTTGCCGCGCGCGCTGCCCGACCTGTTCGTCGGCGACCAGCTCGTGCTGCTCGGGCGCTATCGCGGCGAAGGGGACCTGCACTTCGTGCTGTCGGGTCGCGGGCTGGACGGCACCCGCGCATTCGAGTTCGCGTTGCCGGTGCGCTCGGCGTCGACTGCGCACGGGTTCGTGCCGCGCCTGTGGGCGAGCCGCCAGATCGCCTTCCTGGTCGACGAACTGCGACAGCAGGGCGGCGATCTCGGTGGGCCGTTGGTGCGCCCCGGCACCGACCCGTTCGCCGATCCGCGCCTGCGTGAGCTGCGCGACGAGATCCTGCGCCTGTCGACGCGTTTTGGCGTGCTCGGCGAGTACACCGCGTTCCTCGCCACGGAGGGCAGTCGCCTCGACGACTGGGCGGCACTGACGCTGGCGTGCCAGGAGGCGTTGTCCGGCCGCGCGATCGCGACCCGCAGCGGAATCGGGGCCTACAACCAGGGTGACAACCTGTGGGCGATGAAGCTGCAGTCGTGCGCCAACCCGCGCAACGCCTTCCTCGACCAGAACCTCGCCATCGTCGAGACCGCCAACGTGCAGCAGGTGTGCGATCGTGCGTTCCTGTTGCGCGGCAACCGCTGGATCGACGGCAATGCCGTCGTCGCCCGGAAACTCGAACCCGACCGCCGCGTCGAGATCGGCAGTGCCGACTATTTCGCACTGGTGCGCCGCCTCGAAGGCGAGCGTCGCCCCGGTGTGTTGTCGCTCGGCGGTGAAATCCTGCTGGAGGTCGACGGCAAGAACGTGCTGATCGTGCCGCCGCCCCAGCCTGTGCAGACCCTGGAGACCAAGGAGTCCATCCGATGAACCGCGTCCTCTTCCTGTTCCCGTTGCTCGCCGGCGCCCCGCTGCTGGCGCAGGCTCCTGCTGCAACTCCGGTGGCGCCGCCGATCGTCACGGCGCCGCTGGTCCCGCTGCCGCAGCCGGCGACGAAGGCGGCGACGAAGCCGATCGACCTCGCCATCTGCCTCGACATCAGCGGCAGCATGGACGGCCTGATCAACGCCGCGCGCCAGAACCTGTGGGCCGTGGTGAACGACCTGGCGACGCTGCAGCCGGCGCCGACCCTGCGGGTGGCGTTGCTGACCTTCGGGTGCTCGGCGCACGACGCGGCGAAGGGCTGGGTGAAGGTCGAGACCGACTTCACCACCGACCTCGACCTGGTGTCGCAGAAGCTGTTCGCGTTGACCACGAACGGCGGCGAGGAATACGTCGCCCGCGTGTTGCAGGCCGCAGTTGCGCAACTGCACTGGTCGCCCGGTCAGGATGGGCTGAAGTTGTTGTTCGTCGCCGGCAACGAGAGTGCCGAGCAGGACAAGGCCGTGGATTGCGCAGAGATGTGCAAGCTCGCCATCGGCCGCGGCATCGTGGTCAACTCGATCTACTGCGGCAATCCGGCCGACGAACTGGCGCCTGCCTGGCGCACGGTCGCGAAGCTCGCCGATGGCCAGTTCTCGGCGATCGAGAAGGACAACACGCTGGTGATCGTGACGCCGTTCGATGCGCAGCTCGCCGAGCTCAGCGTCGCGATGAACCCGACCTACGTGCCCTACGGGGCGCAGCGCGACGGCTGGACCTTGAACCAGTCGGCGCAGGACGGCAACGCGTCCTCGCTCAATTCCGCGGCGGCGGCGATGCGGTGCCAGACCAAGGCCTCGGGGCTCTACTGGAACGCCCACTGGGACCTCGTCGACGCCTGCGTCGATCCGATGTTCAAGCTCGAGGCCGTGAAGAAGGAGGATCTGCCCGAAGCGCTGCGCACACTGGCGGTGCCGGAACTGCGCGCGCACATCGACGCCCAGCGGAAGAAGCGCGACGAACTGAAGGCGAAGGTCGCCGAGATCGGCAAACAACGCGATGCGTTCGTGCTCGCCGAGCAGAAGAAGCTCGGCGCCGCCGGCGACAAGCAGTTCGAGACGGCCGTGCTCGAGGCGGTTCGCCAGCAGGCTGCGGCGCGCGGCTTCTCGCGCAAGGTCGAAGCGGCGCCGTCGCCGACGCCGGCACC
>SXPB01000339.1 GCA_005776475.1 Planctomycetia bacterium | reverse complement strand
CCCGCCGATCCTGTTCTTCGACGAGCCTTCGGCCGGCCTCGATCCGATCACCGCCGCCGAACTCGACGAATTGATCCTCACGTTGGCGCGCACGCTCGGCGTTACCATCGTGCTGGTGACCCACGAGTTGGCGAGCATCCTGCGCGTGGCTGACCAGTGCATCATGCTCGACCGCGCCGCCGGCGGCATCATCGCCCGCGGCGCGCCCCGCGAACTGGCGGATCGAGCCGTCGATCCGCGCGTGCAGGCCTTCTTCCGTCGTACTCCCATAGGCAAGACCACGTGACCGCACCTGCCAATCGTTGGAAGCTCGGTATGTTCGTGCTCGCTGCGTGCGGCACTTCGGTGGCGGCGTTGGCGTGGATCGGCATGCGTGAACTGCAACGCGAGTTCCACACCGCCTTCGCCTACTTCGACGAAGCCGTCACCGGCCTCGAAGAAGGGTCGCCGGTGAAGTTCCGCGGCGTCACGATCGGCGTCGTCGATGAGATCCGGCTGGCGCCGGACAAGAAGCACCTGCGCGTGCAAGCAGCGTTGTACGACGACAAGTTGAAGCGGCTCGGTCTGCGCGCGCCCGATGCCGAGGGGCCGTGCTCGTTGCCGCCGAACTTGCGCGCGCAGCTGGTGATGTCGTGGGTGACCAGCACGTCGTTCATCCAGGTCGACTACTTCCCCGATCCGCCGGGTGGAGCGCAACAGCTGCCGTTCCCAGCCGAGGCGGTGACGTTGCGTACCGTGAAGAGCACCGCCAAGAGCCTCGAGGACGCCAGCCGCGATGTGTTGCGCGAGTTGCCGGTGATGGCGACGGCGGCGCGCGAACTGGTCGAGCTGCTGCGCACCGAGCTGCAGGGGGCGCGCCTGCCCGACGTTGCCAGGCAGTTGCAGGCGCTGCTGCAGCGCATCGACCAGACGCTGGTCGCGTTCGATGCCGCGGGCACGATGGCGACGACGACGGCGGCGATGGCGAAGGTCGGCGTTGCCGCCGACGAAGTGCGCGCGGCGGCCGCCACCCTGCAGGGCGACCAGGGACCGCTCGGTGCCACCATGGCCGAGTTGCGTGGTCTCGCCACTTCGTTGCAGCGCGAGTTGCAGGCCATGCAGTTGCCGGCGACCGCCGCCAGTCTGCGTTCGACCGCTGCCTCGGCCGAAGAACTCGGCGTCGGCGTCGCCGCCGGCCTGCAGTCGTTGCGTTCGACGTTGTCGGCGATCGACCGCCTCGTCACCATGCTCGAACGCGATCCCGGTGCGCTGTTGCGCGGCCGTGCGCCGCAGGGTTCCCCGCTGCAGGACAAACGATGAACTCGATACGTTCTTGGTCGGCTCGGTTCGTGGTCGCGTTGGTCGCGTTGCCGATGGCGGCCTGCCTGTCGCCGGCCACGGCGGTGCCCGCCGTGCGCGTGTTCGACCCGCGCGCCACGACGCCGGGCCGGACCGAGGCTGGTCCGCGCTTGCGCGTGCAGGCCGCTTCGCATCTCGGCCAGGAGTTCGTGCTTCGCATCGCCGCCCACGAAGTCGTGCTCGACACCGAGCACCGGTGGATCGAACCGCCGACGGCACTCGTCGAAGCCGCATTGGTGCACGCGTTGGGGCAAGCCGCGTCGCTGCCACAAGCCGAGGCGCCGGCGACCGCAGTCCAGGTGGACGTGCAGAGCTTCGAGTTCGACCTGACGGCGGCGCCGAAGGCGCGGCTGCGGGCGAACGTGCAGAACGGTGGGATGGGCCGGCGGGGGCCGTTCGCCGTCGAGAAGCCGGCGGCGAGCCGCGCGCCGGAAGAGCTCACCAAGGCCATGGCCGCTGCGTTGGCAGCGCTGGCGGTGTGGGTGCGCGGCGACTGACGGACGACCGGCGCGCGCCTACGGCGGCGACAACAGCTCGCGCAGCGCCACCGGCACCGCCTTGTCGCGAGCCGTCGGCACCTGCAGCACGCGCGCCGTGCGCCAGGCCCGCAGGCACGTCGCCAACCGCGGCGCCGACGCCTTGTCGTCCTGCAGGCACGCCAGCACCTGCCGCTGGGCTTCCGGATGCTCGGCGGCGAGCAGCGCCGTCCAGCGCTTGGGGTGCGCGTGCAGCTCGATGCTGCCTTCGCACAGGCGCGACAGTTCCACCGGTTCGTCGTGGCACTTCTGCATCGCCAGCGCGAGGGCCGGCAAGGCATCGACGTCGCGGGTGCTACGGAAGTGGTCGCGCAGGAACGGGGCGGCGCGGCGGCTGTCGCTGCGCGCGAGCGCCAGCACCGCGGCGTGGCGCAGTGACCACGGTTGCGATCCGTCGATCGCCAACTTGCCGCAGTGCGCGGCGAGATCGTCGCTCAGCGGCGCGTCGTAGTGGGTGAGCCACGCCGCCTTCCGCGCCGCGTCGGTTTCGTCGAGGATGCGTTGGCCGCACGCGCGCGACATGCGGGCGCCGCCCAGCGCCAACAGCGAACGCATCGCCTGCGCGCATTCGCCGGGGTTGTTGCTGCGCAAGCCGCGCACCGCGAGGTCGAGGGCTGGGGGATGCCGCAGCCGGGTGAGCACGTGGAGGGCGGCGCCGCGTTCGGCCGCCGACTCGGCGTGGTTGGCGATGCGCTCGATCACGGCGCGGGTCTCGCCGTCGGGCACCGGGCCTTCCGCCGCCAGCCAGCCGAGCACGGCGAGTCGTTCGGGCTCGTCGCCGCGATCGAGCAACCGACGCAGCGCCTTGGCATCGAAGTCGGCGTCGATCGGCAGCAACAACAGCAGCAGCGCGCCGCGCACTTCCGGATCGCGGTTGCTGTCGTCGAAGAACAGCCGGCGCAACGCCAGCACTTCGGAACGGTCGGGCTGCGTGCGCATCGCCAGCAGCAGGGCCAGCAGCGTGTCGCGTTGCCGCTTCCAGCTGCCCTGCGCGATCGACGACAGCACGCGCGTCCAGGGGGTCGAAGCGCGCGCTTCGGGCACGAGGCCGAGGCCGAACGCGGCCATGACGCCATCGGTTTCCGAACGCGTGCCGTGGTCGGCGAGCACGCTTTCGAGGCCCTGGATTGCCGCCGGTGTTGCGAGCAGGCCGAGTCCCAAAAGGGCGCGGTGCCGCGCTTCCGGCTCCGGATCCTTGGCCATCGCCAGCAGCGTCGCTTGCTGTCGCTGGTCGGCGCGGCTGGCCGTGATCAAGGCGGCTTCGCCGCGCACGGTCGGATCCGCATGCGTCAACTTCGCCAGCGAATCGTCGGCAATCAGCCGAGCGAGACCGTCCGGGGCCTGCGCGAATCCGCACGCGGCGATCGCCAGCGCACTGGCAAGCGCACGCACGCCGGTGCGCCAACCGCGAAGGGTTGGCGTCGGCGCGACCGGCAGAGCCGCCATAGCGTGGGAGCGTTCGTTCACAAGAGCTGGTGGGGGAGCGTAGTATGGCGGTCGCCGGGTCCCAAGGATCCGGGCCGTGCCGCCCCTGTTTGGTCTGGGCCGCACGGCTTCGATCGACCATGGCAAAGGCCGTTCCTCAGTTTCGATGCGAATCGCCGTTTTTGATGCGTTCGCCGGTGTGGCCGGAGACATGTGGGTTGGCGCCTGCCTCGACGCCGGGGTGCCGTTCGCGGCACTGCAAGGTGCGGTGCGTTCGTTGGCACTGCCCGGAGTGGCCTTGCGGGCCGACAAGGTGTTGCGCGGCGGGCTCGCCGGCACGCACTTCGTGGTCGAGGTCGGCGGCGAAGCGGCCGACGCCGGCGGCTTTTCCTTCGCTCCGCTGGCTGCCACGCGCGGTCCGGTTGCACCGGGTGCCGCGGCATCTGGCCACGCCCATCGGGGGCTCGCCGACATCGAACGCATCGTGCAGCGCGCGGACGTGCCGCCGGCCGTCGTCGCCGACTGCCTCGCGGTCTACCGGGCGATCGGCGAAGTCGAAGCGAAGGCGCACGGTTGTTCGCTCGAGTCCGTGCACTTCCATGAAGTGGGTGCGATCGACACCATCGTCGACGTCGTCTGCGCGTGCTTCGCCACGCACCTGCTCGCCGTCGAACAGGTGCATTGCCACGGGCTCGTGCTCGGGGCGGGCACGGTGCATGCCGAACACGGCGTGCTGCCGGTGCCGGCGCCGGCGACCGCGGCGCTGCTCACCGGCATTCCGGCGCGCTACGGCAGCGTGCGGTCGGAGCGCACGACGCCGACGGGCGCCGCGCTGCTGCGCACGTTCGTTGACCACTTCGACCAGCCGCTGACGATGGTGAGTGAACGCATCGGCTATGGCGCCGGCACGCGCGACTTCGAAGGCACGCCGAACCTGCTGCGGCTCACGCTCGGCACCGTGTTGGCGACCACGTCGGCGCTCGAGCTGGTCGAACTGCAGTGCACGCTCGACACCGCGACCGGCGAGCAGGTCGGTTGGTTGCTCGACGAGCTGCTGGCGCGCGGCGCCGTCGATGCGTTCGCGACGCCGGTGACGATGAAGAAGGGCCGCACCGGCGTGTTGCTGACGGTGCTGGTCGATGCGGCGCGGGCGAACCCGCTGCAGACGTTCCTGCTCGAAGAGTCGACGACGCTCGGTGTGCGGCGCCATGTCGTGCAGCGCGCCGTGCTCGAACGTTGGCAGGAGACGCGCACGACGGTGTTCGGCGCGGTCGCGTTCAAGGTCGCGCGCTTGCCGAGCGGGGCGGTGGTGGCGCGCCCCGAAGACGACGAGCTGCGCCGCTTGTGCCGCGAGCAGGGGCTCGGGCGCGCCGAACTGCTGCGGCGCCTGCTGGGCTGACGGTCGGGCTCAGGCCCGGCCCATGAACTCGCAGGTGTCGGTCGAGACCTTCACCAACTCGCCGACCTTGATGTGTGCCGGCACCTTGATGACGAGCCCGGTGCTCAACGTCGCCGGTTTCTGCACGGCGCTGACGGTGTCGCCGCGCACTGCATCCTCGGTCGACGTGATCTCGAGCACGACTGCCGGCGGCAGCTGCACCGTCAGGGCTTCGCCCTCGCAGAACACCACCGTCACATTGCTGTTGTCGGTGATGAACTGCATCGAGTCGCCGATCACCTCCGCGCTGAGCACGAACTGCTCGAAGTTCTCGTTGTCCATGAACGTGTAGCCGAGCGAGTCCTTGAACAGGTACTGCGCCTCGCGCGAGTCCAGGTAGACGATGTCGAGGGTGTCGGATGTCTTCATGCGCACCTCCTTCTGGCGTCCGTTCTTCAGGTTCTTGAAGTAGACGTGGTGGATCGCGCGCAGGTTGCCCGGCGTCAGGTGGTCGTAGCGGGTGATCTGGTAGAGGTCGTTCTCGTAGCGAACGACCATGCCCTTCTTGGCTTCGGTGACTCGGATCGCCATGGCGGCAGTCGGGGGTGCGGACGGGAAGGCGCGCGGCTGCGTCGTGCGGCCGTTGCGGGCCGGCACGATAGCGACCCGGTCGGCGCACCGCGAGGGTTGCGTGGCGCTGGCCGATGGCTCCAATGCGGTCATGAACGGAGCTTTCCTCGTCGATCGTCGCCGCTTCCTCGGTGCCACTGCCAGCTTCGCCTCTGCCTTCGGCCTCGGTGGCTCGCTGGACCGGCTGCTCGGCCGAGGCCAGCCACCGGCGCCGCTGTTCGAGATCAGCCTGGCGCAATGGTCGCTGCATCGGGCCCTGCACAAGAAGGAGTTCGACAACCTCGGGTTCCCGCAGAAGGCGAAGAGCTTCGGCATCAGCGCGATCGAGTACGTGAACTCGTTCTGGAAGGACAAGGCCCGGGACGAGCAGTACCTCGCCGAGTTGAAGAAGCGTTGCTCTGACGAAGGCGTGCGCAGCCTGCTGATCATGTGCGACGGCGAAGGCGCGCTCGGCGACGCCAAGGCCGAGTCGCGCAGCAAGGCGGTCGAGAACCACCATCGTTGGATCGAGGCCGCGAAGGCACTCGGTTGCCATTCGATCCGCGTCAATGCGCAGAGTTCGGGCACGTTCGAAGAACAGCAGAAGCTCGCCGCCGATGGCCTGCACCGGCTGTGCGAGTACGGCGACAAGTTCGGCATCGACGTGATCGTCGAGAACCACGGCGGCCTGTCGAGCAACGGCAAGTGGTTGGCCGGCACGCTCAAGCTCGCCGACCACAAGCGGTGCGGCGCGCTGCCGGACTTCGGCAACTTCCGCGTCAGCGACAAGGAGGAGTACGACCGCTATGTCGGCATCGACGAGTTGATGCCGTTCGCGCGCGGCGTGTCGGCGAAGTCGCACGAGTTCGACGCGGCCGGCAACGAAGTGCACACCGACTACACGCGAATGCTCGACATCGTGGTCGGCAAGCACGCCTGGCGCGGCTGCATCGGCATCGAATACGAAGGCGGCAAGCACAGCGAAGACGACGGCATCAAGCTGACGAAGGCGCTGCTCGAACGCGTTCGCGACACGATGGCGGCGAAGCTCGAGGCGGCGGCGAAGGAACCGAAGAAGGACGGCAAGTGAACGAACGCCTGCGCAAACTGCCGACCTACCCGATGGAGCAGTTGGCTGCGTGGAAGCAGCAACTGGCGAGTGCGGGCAAGCCGGTGTTCGACTTCGGCACGGGCGATCCCCGCGAGGAGACGCCGGCGATCCTGCGCAAAGCGCTGGTCGAGGGCCTGGCGGCAGTGAGCCAGTATCCGCCGACCGCGGGCACGAAGGCGCTGCGGCAGGCGGTGGCCGGCTACCTGCAGCGACGCTTCGCCGTGCGCGTCGATCCGGAGACGCAGGTGCTGGCGACGCTCGGCAGCAAGGAGTGCCTGTTCCATCTGCCGATGACGTTCGCGCAGGTGCCGAGCGACAAGGACCTCGTGCTCTACGGCGAGCCGGCCTACCCGGTCTACGAGATCGGGGCGCTGTTCGCGGAAGCGTGGACCTACGCGGTGGGGCTGTCGGTCGCCAACGGCTACGCGATGGATCCCGATGCGCTGCCGGAGTCGGTGCTGAAGCGCGCGTCGGTGGTGTTCCTCAATTACCCGCACAACCCGACCGGGTTCTGTCTGCCCGACGCGTTGTTCCGGCGCTGGGTCGAGGTGCGCGAGGAATACGGTTTTGTGCTCGTCAGCGACGAATGCTACGCCGACCTGCACTACGACGGGCCACGGCCGCGCAGTCTGCTGGAGTTCGGCACCAAGGGTTGCCTCGCGGTGCATTCGCTGAGCAAGCGTTCGGGCATGACGGGCTATCGCTCGGGTTTTGTCGCCGGCGATCCCGAGTTGATCGCGACCTACCGGAAGTTCCGCGCCAGCATGGGCACGGCACCACAGGAGTTCGTGCAGGCGGCGGCGACGCTGGCGTGGACCGACGAGGGGCACGTGCGCGATCGCGTCGCGGTGTTCGGCGCCAAGCGCCGGGTGATGCTCGATCTTTGTCGCGAGCGCGGGCTCCCCGTGCACGGCAGCCAGTCGGGCCTGTACCTGTGGGTCGAAGTGCCGGCCGGTACCGATGGCGTTGCCTACGCACAGCGTTGCCGCGAAGTCGGCATCCTGGTCGCACCCGGGGCGTTCTTCGGCAAGGGCCAGGAGCGGTATGTGCGCCTGGCGCTCGTGCCCACCGTCGAACAGTGCCGCGAAGCGGCGCGCCTGTGGCCGAAGTGACCTGGTTCAGCCGCGGCCGGTGACCAGCGGCAACCCGCAGCCGGACCAGTAGGCGAGTCCGCCGCGCAGGTTCGCCAGCTTCTGGAACCCTGCCTTCGCCATGATTTCGCACGCGAACAGGCTGCGGCGACCGTGTTCGCAGTGCACCAGCCAGTTGGTGCGCTTGTCGAGTTCGCGCAGGCGCGCTTCCAGCTCCTGCACCGGGACCAGCACGGCACCCGGCAGCCGGTGGCTCGCGAACTCCTCCGGGGTGCGCACGTCCAGGATGCGCAGCGTCTTGTCGGTCGCCAGTTCGTTCTGGGCGTCGGTGGGGTCGAGGTCGCGGTAGCTCATTCGCCGAGATCGGACCGGTTGGCGTGAGGCGGGTCAACGCGCGATTGCGCGGTCGGCGCCCGCGCGCGATCCTGAGGCAATGGCCGTGCCCATGCCTTCGCCGCCACTTTCGAGCCGGCGTACCGACCTGCTCGCGATCGCAATCCTGCTCGCCGCAGGACTGGCGGCGTGGTGGGGCGTGTGGAGCTTCGGCTTCAAGTTCGACGACAACCCGGCGATCGTCGACAACGAAGCGCTGCTGGCCGGGGATTGGTGGAACGCTGCGTTCGGGCCGCAGCACCAGCCTCTGGCGAACCGGCCGTTCGCGTGCTGGTCGCTCGCCGTCGACTTCGCGTGGGCCGGGCCGGGGCCGCGCGGGCCGCACACCACCAACGTGCTGCTGCATCTCGCCAACATGGTGCTCGCGCTGCTGCTGGTGCGCGCCGTGCTGCGCGCACCCAACGTTGCCGCGTTCGTGCCGCCTCGCGCCGCCGCCGGGCTCGCGCTCGCGATCGCCACGGTGTGGGGCGTGCATCCGCTGGCGACCGATGCCGTCGCCTACGCCACGCAGCGATCCACCTTGCTGGCGGCCGGGTGCCTGTTGCTGAGTTTGTGGGCGGTGGTGGTGGCGCACGGCGCCGTCCGCCGCACGGCCTGGCGCGCGCTCGCGGTGGTGGCGATGGCGCTCGGCATGGCGAGCAAGGAAGACCTCGTCGGCGGGCCGATCCTCGGGTTCCTGTTCGACCGCGCGTTCCTGCAGCCGTCGTTCCGCGCGGCGCTGGCGAACTGGCGACTGCACGCAGCGATGGCGGCGACCTGGCTCATGTTGCTCGCGTGCGTCGGGCTCGGTCCGCACAACCCGACCGTGGGCTATGCGACGTGGTCCGGTGCTTCGGCGTGGACGTGGTTGTGCACGCAAGCCGGCGTCGTCGTGCACTACCTGCGGCTCGTGTTCGTGCCGTTCCCGCTGCGCGGCGCCTACGACGATGGTCTCGTCACCAACGTCGGCAGTGCGGTGTTGCCCGGGTTGCTGGTCCTCGCCCTGCTCGCCGTCACGCTGGCCTGTTGGCGCCGGCAGCCATGGTTCGGCTTCTGCGGGGCGGTGGTCTTCGTATGGCTCGGGCCGACGTCGTCAGTGATGCCGATCATCACGGAGATCGTCGCCGAACGGCGCATGTACGTACCGATGCTCGCCATCGTCGCGCCGGTGGTGGTCGTCGCGTGGCGTGGACTCGGCGGCAAGGGGGTCGTGGTGGTCGCGCTCGTCGTCGCCGGACTCGTCGCGGCGACCCGCGCCCACGCCAGGACCTACGCCGACGAACGCACCTTCTGGGCCGACCAGTTCGCGCAGCGCACCGTCGGTGCCCGCACGCACCTGGCGGCGCAGATCCTGAGCAATCACGGCAGCATGATCTTCAACGCCGGGCAACCCGAAGTGGCCGCGCAGCTGTTCGACGAAGCGATGCTGTGCGAGATGCCGACCGTCGAGGAACGCGTGCACCACGCAGTTTCGTTGCACTTGCGGGGCCGCGTCGATGCGGCGCTCGAAGCGCTCGAGGCCATCGTGGCGAACAACCCCGGGCACGCGCAGGCGCACGGTTCCCTCGGCACCGTGCTGTTGCAGGCTGCGACGGCAGCCACGCCGCGCGCCGACGATCCGCGCCTCGCGCGGGCCGAGTCCCTGCTGCAGCGCGCCGTGGCGTTGTCGCCGCGGCGACACTCCTTCTGGAACGCCCTCGGCTATGCCGCCCAACTGCGCGGCCGCTGGCGCGAAGCGGAGGCCGCCTACAAGAGCGCCACCGAACTGTCGAACGAGCGCGCCGAACCGGTCGTGAATCGTGCGGTCGCGCTGCGGCAACTCGGTCGGGGTCAGGAGATCGAGCCGATGCTGCGTGCCTTCGTGGCCACGCGTCCAGGCGACGTCGCAGTGCGGTTGCAGCTGGTGCAGGCGATGGCGGCGGCATCGGATTTCGCCAACGCCGCCGCGATGCTGCGCGAGGTGTTGAAGGTGCAGCCAGACCACGCCCTCGCCGCACAAGCCCTGCGCGAACTCGAAGCGAAGGTGCGCAAGTAGGTGCCGTTCAATCGAGGTGGCCGCGCGCGCTGTCGCCCATCTCGACCTTGCCCGCGGGGAAGTACTCGCGCCAGCGCCGCTGCACCGTGGCCCACGTCGTCGGGTCGCACAGCAGTTCCTTCGGGTAGTTCGGCTTCATCCGGGCATCGAGCACGATCGGCGGCGTGTGCCGTGCCGAGTTGCGCACCAGCGTCGTCGCGCGCGCATGCAGGTCGGCGGCCGGCTCGAAGCGGGTGAACGTCGTCCACAGGAAGTTCACCGTCGACTTCGCGGCGCGCCCCGCGTCGTCGACCAGCACGACCAGCGGCCAGTCGGCGACCGCCGGCACGCGCGCGAGCGCTGCGGCCGCATCCCGGGCACTGGCGAACGTCGGCCCCGACACCACGAGGCAGCCTGGGCAGAACACTTCGGCGCGCGGGAACTCCGGCGGCAAGGCACCCTCGAAACGACCCGGCAGCGTGCGCCGCGGGGCGCCCAGGCCCAGCAGCACGCCCTTGCTGCCGTGGTTGATCGCAGGCCCGGCGTAGTCGAGCGAGTCCATCGCCAGGTTGCCGAACACGTACAGGTCGCGTTCGAAATCGGCGCGCTCGAGCACGTGCTGCAGCGTCGCCTTGAAGTCGCGCAGATCGACCGGCGTGTCGGTGAGCAGCAGGAACTTCGTCAGTGACAGCTGGCCTTCACCGAGGATGCGGAACGCGCTCTGCATCGCCTCGCGGGCATACCGGTCGTGCACGACGGCCGCCGCCAGCGAGTGGTAGCCGGTTTCGCCGTACGACCAGAGGTCGCGCACCGCCGGCATCGCCACCTTCGCCAGCGGCAGCAGCAGTTCCTGCAGGAAGTCGCCGAGGAAGAAGTCTTCCTGGCGCGGCTTGCCGACCACGGTCGCCGCGAGCATCGGATCCTGGCGATGCAGCAGCGTGTGCACGCGCAGCAGCGGGTAGTCGTGGCGCAGCGAGTAGTAGCCGTAGTGGTCGCCGAACGGGCCTTCGGGATGGCGTTCGCCGGGTCGCACTTCGCCGAGCAGGCAGAACTCAGCATCGGCGCACACCGGCAGCGGCGTCGCCGCGGAGCGCGCGCTGCGCAGCTTCTGGCCGAGCAGGAGCGACGCCAGCAGCACTTCGGGCACGTTCTCCGGCAGTGGCGCGATTGCCGACAACGTCAGCGCCGGCGGCCCACCGATGTGCACCGCGACCGGCATCGGCCGACCGAGCCGTTCGTACGCCGCGAGGTGGTAGCCGCCGCCCTTGCCGATCTGCACGTGCAGGCCGGCGGTGTCGTCGGAGAAGCGTTGGATGCGGTACATGCCGAGGTTGCTGCCGAGGCCCTCGGGATGTTCGGTGTAGACGAGCGGCAGCGTCACGAAGGCGCCGCCGTCCTCGCTCCAGGTGCGGAGCAACGGCAGGCGCGACAGCTTGGCCGGAGTGTCGACGCACTCGAGCAGCGGGGCGCGCCGTGGCCACGAGCGACCGACCTTCAGCAGGGCACCGATCAGGTCGCGTTGCTGCCACAGTTTGCCGAGCGTCGGCGGCAACAGCGTGTGGGGCGCAGCGGCGAGGCGTCGCACCAGATCGAGCGGGCGTTTGCCGAACGCGATCTCGACACGCCGCGCGGTGCCGAACAGGTTGGTGACGACCGGCCACGGAGAACCCTTCACGCGCCGGAACAGAAGCGCTGGGCCGCCGGCAGCGATCACGCGGCGGTGCACCTCGGCGACTTCGAGGTCGGGATCGACTTCGGTTTCGACTTCGACGAGTTCGCCAGCCGCACGCAGCGTCTGCACCAGGATGCGCAGGTCGAGCAGGGGGTGGGTCATGGTTGCTCCGCAGCGAGGAACGATCGCACGATCGCCGCCACGCGCGCCGTGGCACCCGGAGCGCCGAGCCGGCGGCGGACTTCGGCGAGGTCGCGTTGCACGGGCGCGCGCGCGGCTTCGTCGAACCACAGCCGTTCGGCGTCGCGTTGCACGGCCGTCCAGCCGTGCTGGCCGTGGAAGCAGTGTTCGGGCACGACGGTGCTTCCGGCGATCAGGTTGGCAGCGGCGATCCAGGGCACGCTGAGGATGTTGTGGTAGCCGAGCGTGCCGAGCACGCCGCGCAGCTGGTAGACGACGATCGTCGGGATCCCGTGCAGGCACGCCTCCAGCGAACCGGTGCCGCTCTTCACCAGCGCGAGCCGGGCGCCGGCGAGCCACGGTGCTATGTCGCCTTCGTGGTGTTCGACGAAGCCGGCGTCGAAGGCGGCGAGCCGTTCGCGCAACAGCGCAGTGCGGTGCTTGTTCTTGTGCGGCAGCACGACGCGCAGGTCGGGTTCGCGCGCGCGCAGGGCGCGGGCGACCGCCAGCATGCCGGCCAGGTTCGCGTCGATCTCGGCGCGGCGGCTGCCCGGCATCAGCACCAGCGTGCGGCGTGCGCGCACCGCCGCGACGGCGGCGGGGTCGGGAGGATGGGCGGCGAGTTCGTCGAGCAACGGGTGGCCGATGTAGGTCGCCGGCACCCGGAACTTCGCGAAGAACGCGGTCTCGAACGGCAGGATCGTCAGCGTCGCATCGACGGCGCGCCGATAGCGCCGCATGCGCCACGGACCCCACGCCCAGTACTGCGGCGCCACGTAGTGCAGCACCGGCACGTGCGCGCGCCGCGCCGCCTTGGCCATCACCACGTGCAGTCCGGGGTAGTCGACCAGCACGACGAGGTCGGGCGGGTCGTCCCGCAGTTGCCGCAGGAAGGTGGCGAATGCGCGCAGGATCAGCGGCAGCTGCTTCAGCACGCCGACGACGCCCATCATCGCGTGTTCGGACAGGTGGAAGCGCACGTCGGCGCCGGCGGCGGCGAGGGGCGCGCCACCGAACGCGGTCACGCGCACACCGGGGCCGAGGGCTTGCACGAGTCGCGCCGCATGCGCTTCGCCACTCGCTTCCCCGGCCGACACGAACACGTGCGGCCGTTCCCCCCGCAGCGGCCGTCGCTGGGCGAAGAACGTCGCCAGGGCGCGCTGCGGATCGTCGGCGGTGCCGCCGTCGTGGGCGATGCCGTCGAGCACTTCGCGCGCCACGCGCCGCCAGTGGTGGCGGAACGGCAGGTACGCCAGCAACCGCAGCGGCGTCAGCGCGGTGCGCAGCAGTTCGCGCAGCAGCACGAGGACGACGTGGAGCCAGACCACCTAGGGCTCCGCTTTGCGCAGGGCGCGCCATGCGAGTCCGTAGAGAACGGCGCCGGCGAGCAGCAGGTACGTGGTGAAGCCGTGGCTGCGGATCGGATCGAACATCTGCCACGCCGGCGTGTTGCCGGCCAGCACGGGGCCGTACCACTCGAAGTCGGCGAGATGGAACAGGCTGTACGACCGGATCCGCTGCGTCATGTAGACGCCGATCTGCAGCACGATGAAGGCGCCGACGCCGGCGGCGACGTGGGCCTGCACGCGCATGCGGATCGACAACAGCGTGGTCAGCAGGAAGAACATCACCGCGAACACGGCCGCGTGCGTCGAGGCGAGGAACAGCTCCCACTTCGGCAGGTCGAGTTCGACCTGCCAGCTCCACAGGATCGCCGACGCGTTGACGAGGTAGATCGGCACGACGAGCCCGAGGGCGGGGGGCCAGACCTTCTGCCACAGCATGCGACCGCGCGAGATCGGCAAGGCGAGCATCGACTCGAACGTCTGGTTCTCGCGTTCGCGCGCGAACAGGCCGGTGCCGAACAGGACCGCCGCGGCGGTGCAGACCAGGTTGGCGCTGCGGAAGAACAGCATGACCGCGCACCAGTTCAGGTAGGCGACCTGCTCGTTGTTGTTCGTCACCGCTTCGCCGATGCGGCCCAGCCAGTCGATCCCGAGGTTCTTCATCAGCGTCGAGCGCTGCAGCTCGGGATAGAAGTCGGGCCACAGCAGCAGCACCGGGATGCACAGCAGTTCGAGGATCACCAGGTACGCGAACGCCATCACGCGCACCTCGCGCCACGTCTTCCGGGCGATCATGCGCGGCCTCCTGGCTGCCCGAGCAGCAGCTGGTAGAGGTCTTCGAGGCGGGGGATGCCGATCTCGGCGCTGTCGACCGCGTCCGCGGGCACCGTGCGCAGCCACCGCATCGGATCGCCATCGGTGCGCACGACCAGCGTGCCATCGGGTTCGCGCGCAACTTCGCTGGCGCCGGCCGGCAGCGGCTGGCCGGCGCGCAACCGCACGCGCGGTCGCTGCCGCAATTCGGCCCGCGCCGCCGCGAGTCGCGACGGCGCCACGAACGTGCCTTCGAGCAGGAACTCGAGCCGGTCGGCGAGGGCTTCCACTTCGCCGAGATGGTGCGAGCTGAGCAGGATGGTCTTGCCGAGGCGCTGCATCGCGCGCAGCTCGTCGCGCAGGAAGAACCGCACGGTGGCGTCGAGTGCCCGGTCGGGCTCGTCGAGCACGTAGAGGTCGACGTCGGGCGACAGGCAGCCGAGCAGCAGCAGCTTCTGCTTCATCCCCGCGCTGAACGAACGCACCTTCTGCTGCAACGGCAGCGCGAAGCCGTCCTGCAGCCGCGCGAGGCGCGCGGCGTCGGTGCGGGCGCGGAAGCCGAACACGTAGTTGAGGTACTCGCGTCCGGTCATCTGCAGGTACGAACCGTTCTCGCCGGGCAGATAGCAGGTGCGGGTGCGGATCGCGATCGAAGCGGTGCGCGGCTCGAGGCCGAGCACGCGCAGGTCGCCGCGATCGCTCGGCACCAGCCCGAGCAGGGTGCGGAACAACGTCGACTTGCCGGCCCCGTTCGGGCCGACCACGCCGAGCAGTTCGCCGCGTGCGACGCGCAGGTCGATGCCGCGCAGCACTGCACGCGGTCCGAACGCCTTGTGCAGGCCGGTCACTTCGATCGCCGCGTCCATCAGCCCACCTCGCGCAGGAAGTTGGCGAGCAACCGGGTTCCCTCGGGCGTGCGGAACGATTCGGGATGGAACTGCACGCCGAACGTCGGGTGGGTGCGATGCCGCATCGCCATCAAGGTGCCATCGTCGGTGCGCGCGGTGGCGACCAACGCTTCGGGCAGGGGTTCCAGCACGTGCAGCGAGTGGTAACGACACGCGAGCAGGGGATTCGGCAACCCGGCGAACAAGCCGGTGCCGTCGTGGTGGATCGGGCTCTGGCGGCCGTGCATCGGAGCCCCGCGCTCGACGCGGCCGTGGAAGCAGGCGCCGATGGCCTGGGGGCCGAGGCAAACGCCGAGGATCGGCCGCAGTCCCGACCAACGCCGGATCGCCGCGAGCGAATGCCCCGCATCCTCGGGGCGGCCGGGGCCGGGCGACACCACCAGCGCCGCGGCGTCGCCGAGCTGTTCGACGTCGCAGGTGTCGCTGCGCACGACCCGTACGGTGGCGGCAAGCCCGGCGAACGCCTGCGCCAGGTTCCACACGAACGAGTCCTTGTTGTCCAGCAAGAGGATCAAGACGAGAGCAGCGAACGGGACGCGCGGGTCACTTCTTCGGCGGTTCTGGCGCGGCGGGCTCTTTGGCCTTCACCGGCGTGGGTACCTGGGGCTGCGGCTGCATCACGCGGATGTCGTCGGTGCGGTACTTCGGTTGCTCGTCGACGTCGTGTTGGCGCGCGTGGGCGAGCAGCTCGCGCACGCGATCGACGCCGGCGAACACGTAGTAGGTGCCGGCCGCGTTGCTGCCTTCCACGGTCGCCTTGCCGGCGACGAGGCCCGCGAACAGCCAACCTTCCTCGCCGCGGCACAACACGGTGGCGCCGGTCGGCAGGGGCGTGCCGGGATCGCGCAACACGTCGCCGGCGAGCAGCGCGTCGCGGGCCAGTTCGATCGACGCGGTGCGCGTGGTCTGGCCATCTTCGGTCCACATCGCCATCAGCACGTCGTCGGCGGTCGGCGCCCGATCCAGCGCGCGCACCAGCTGCGTCTTCAATTCGATCGAAGCGAGCGTGAACACGCCGCCGGCAGGCTTCAGTTCGCCGGACTCGACCAGCGGGGTCGGGCCGAGGAAGTAGTGCACGCGGCACGGGCCGGTCTGCGCGCTGCGGCCCAGCGTCAGCACGCCGAACTCGGTGGCGGCGCCGTATTCGATGCCGCCGGTGGTCTCGACCAGCACGGCCGGCCGACTGCGGTCGATCCACGACTCGCCGGAGAAGAACCACTCGCTGCAGCCCGCCAGCGGCAACACCATCGCGACCAGGATGCCACGCATGCTTTGCAGCGTAGAGGAGATGGGCGGCCGCGTCGATTGTCAGTCCAGGCGCAGCCGGCGGTGGTCGAGCCGCAGGCGCAGGCGCAGCACGCAGAGCAGTCCACCGGCGACGACGAAGAGGCCGCCGACCAGACCCCACCAGAGGCCGGCGGCGCCCAGTTCGCAGGACCTGGCCAACCACAGCCCGAGCGGCAGCCCGAGCAGCCAGAAGCCGACCAGGTTGGCGACCACTGGCGAACGCAAGTCACCCAAGCCTCGCAAACTGCCGATCGCTGCCACCTGCAGGCCGTCGCCGATCTGGAACACCCCGGCGATCGGGATCAGGATCGCCGCCATCGCCACGTGTTCCGGCTGGCTGGTTAGCAGCCCCGCGAGCGCCGTGGGCATCAGCAGGAACAGCAGCATGAAACCTGCCATCACCGTGGCGGAGGCCACCAGTCCAGCGCGCACCGCACGATGCACGGCGGCCTGATCTCCGGCGCCGACCGCCCAGCCGACGCGCACCGACGTGGCGATGCCCAGCCCGAGCGGCAGCATGAAACTCAACGTCGCCAGCTGCATCGCGACTTGATGGCCGGCGAGCCCGGCCCCGTCCGAGTCCGTGCTGGCGTCGAAGTTGCCGATGAACAGGGCCACCGCCGCGAACACGCCCATCTCGAGCACGAACTGCAGTCCGCTCGGGGTTCCGAGCCGCAGCACGCGCCAAAGCGGGCCCAGCGCGAAGGCCGCCCGCGCCACCGCCGGCTGGCACAACGTGCGCAGGTGCGGACCGAGATCGCGCCAGCCGAACGCCAACAGCCCGAACAACATCAACCAACGACACGTCACGGTGGCGAGCGCGGCGCCATCGACACCCATCGCTGGAAACCCCAGCTTGCCGTAGATCAGCACCCAATCGAGGAACGCGTTGGCGAGGTTGCCGACGACGATCGTGATGACCTGCGGCCACAACCGCGCGTGCGCCGACAGCACGACGCGCAACAGTCCGTACAGCAGCAGCGGCAGCAGCGCGAGACTCTGCCAGCGGGCGAACCGGGCCGCGGCCGGGATCAACTCCGGCTCCTGGCCGGTCAGTTCGAGCCAGGTTGCGGCGGGCAGCAGCAACAGCGACGCCGGCACCGCCAGCAACAGCACGAGCAGGAGGCCGCGCCCGAGCAGGCGCGGGACTGCCGCGGCGTCCTTGGCGCCGACCGCCTGCGACAGCAGTGGGTCCATGCCGGTGATGGTGCCGAGGCAGAACATGGATGCGCCCCAGGCAAGGTTGTTGCCGAGCGCCATCGCCGGCAGCGAGGCCGGATCGTGGTGGCCTAGCATCGCCACGTCGACGAAGTTCAGGCCGGCCATGCCGATCTGGACCAGTGCGATCGGCAGCCCGAGGCGCAGCAGCGCGCGCAGTTCGTCGCCGAACGAGCGGCTCGGCACCTGGCTGTCGATCGGGGTCACGCCGTCCATGAAGGGCGCGCACTGTGGCCGTCGGGGGTGGGGAAACAAGGGCGTGGATGGCGTCCGCGGCGAGAGCCGAGGTCTCGGCGCCAACGGCGTTTCCGCTGTGCACAGAGTGTGGAGAGCGTGACTCTGTGTGGAGAGTCGTGTGGAAACTGGCGCGGGCTCGGCAGACGGCACCAACCACAGGAACCAGCAGCGCCTCGACGCTAGGTTCGTCTTTTGTTAGGGTCACGTTCGCCATGGACCGCCGCATCCTGCACGTCGACATCGATGCGTTCCTCGCCTCGGTAGAACAGCTCCGCGACCCGACCCTGCTCGGCCGCCCGGTCGCCGTCGGCACTGGCGTCGTCGCCTCCCGTTCCTATGAAGCAAAGGCACGTGGCGTGCATACGGCCATGCCGTTGCACGAAGCGCTGCGGCGTTGCCCCGAGCTGGTCGTGCGTCCGGGCGATGCGCGTCTGGTCGAACGCTACCGCCAGCGAGTCGCCGAGATCCTGCGGCGCTTCACGCCGGTGGTCGAGGTCTGCTCGCTCGACGATTTCTATGCCGACCTGACCGGAGTGCCGCTGCGGGTCGAACAGGCGTTGGCGGGCACCACCACGGTCGATGCCGAACGGTCGCTCGCCACCTTGTGTCGCGAGCTGCGCGCGGTGGTGCGGGCCGAGACCGGGCTGTCGATCGCGCAAGGGCTCGGCAGCACGCGCACGGTGGCACGCATGGCGACGACGAAGGCGAAGCCGGGCGGCATCTGTGAAGTGGCGGCGGGGGCCGAACTCGACTTCCTCGCCGAGTTCCCGGTCGAGGCGGTGCCGGGACTCGGACCCAAGAGCGTGGCGTTGCTGCAGCAGGTCGGCGTGCACACGGTGCGGCAGTTGTGGGCGGTGGATCGCGAACTGTTGCGGCAGAGTTTCGGCGCGCGCGGCGACGAGGTCTGGTTGCGTTGCCGTGGCCTCGACGAAGCGCCGGTGCAGGAGACGGCGACGTTGCGCAGCATCTCGCGCGAGACGTCGTTCGAGCCGCGCCTCGATGCCGAGTCGCAGCAGTTGCCGTTCTTGCGGTCGATGCTGGCCTACTTGCTCGATCGCGCCACCAGCGAACTGCGGGCGCAGCGGCTGCTCGCGCGCACGGTGCAGGTGAAGTTGCACCACGTCGATGGCGGGTGCTTTGAACGGCAGCGCACGCTGGCGGCGCCGACCGACCGCACCGATGCGTGCATGGTGGTGGCTGGCGAACTGCTCGACGAACTGGCGCTGCGGCGCGTGCTGGTGCGCCTGGTCGGCGTCACGTTGACGTCGCTTTCGGCACCGCGGCCGGCGCAGGGTTCGTTGTTCGGCGACGACGGGCAGGCGCGTCGGCAGTTGTTCGCCGCCGTCGATGCGGTGCGCGCGCGGCACGGCTTTGGTGCGTTGGTGGTGGGCGGTGCGGCCGGCCTGCTCGGGCAACTGGCGGTCGGCAAACACGGGTTCGTGCTGCGCACGCCGTCGCTGACGAAGTGACGACGGTCAGGCCGGCAGCAGCGAGCGCGCCGTGGTGACGTCGGGCCCATGCACGGCGATGACCTTGCGTGGATGGGTGTGGCCGGCCACCACTTCGACGGCGCGCGCCGGCACGCCGAACAGCGTCGCCAGCAGCGCGCACACCGCCGCATTCGCCTTGCCGCCTTCGGGCGGCGCCGTGACTTGCACCTTGAGTGCCTCGCCGTAGGCGCCGACGACGCGGTTCTTCGCTGCACCCGGAACCACCTTCACCGCGAACTGCACGCCGCCGTCGATTCCGCGCAGCGCCACCGTCACGGCAGCACGGCGACCACGAACGCGTGCGCGTACTCGGCGAGCAACTTGTCGAGATGGCCCGCCGCTGCCAGGTTGCGCTTCTCGGCGAACGCGCGCAGTCCCGCAGCGAGCCGTTGCCCAGCCTGCAGTTCGTTGCGCAGCCCACGCGACCACGGCGCCGTGTCCTGTTCGGGCAACGCGCGCAGCAGCGTTTCGAACACTCCCGAGCCGAGCGGATACGCGCCCGCGGCGGTGCCCGACGTGTCGTCTTCGGCGCGCACCTGGCCGAGGAACGCGCGCGCCGTCGTGACGTGGCTCTGCAACGCGAGGAAGCCGAGGAAGCACTCGCGCGCGCCCGGCGTCGGCGGCGCCACCTGTTCGGCCAACGTCGCCCACTGCTCGGGCCCGTTCGTCGCGATCGCCAGTTCCTTCACCGGCTTCTTCTGCGGATCGAAGCCGAACAGCTGGCCCGCAGCCCGGTCCCAGCGCACGGCCTGCAGCGTCTGGTTGTTGGCGGTCCACTGCACCTGGCCCGCGGCCAGCGCCTTGTCGAACGCTTCGGCGTAGGTCGCGGCCAGCGCGGCGGCGGCGGCGAAGTCGGCGGCGCGCAGGCCGGCGGGGGAGCCTGCACTGGTGGTCGCGAATTGCTGCGCGATGGCCGCGAGCGCGGTGAAATCATGGCGCTGCAATGCGGCGGCGAGGCCTTGCTCGCCTTGGAACAGCGCGTGGTACTGCTGCCAAACCGATTCGCTGCGGGCACTCGCGAGTTGCTTCGCTGCGGTGTTCGCCAGGGCTTTCTTGTCGTTGGCGGCGAGCAGCGCGTCCTTCATCGACAGCGGCCAGCGTGTGGTGTTGCTGGTGGCATCGTCGAGGTCCTTGATCGCCTTCTGGATCGCCGCCTCGTCGGTGCCCGCCGTCGCGCGTTCGACGTCGGCCACCAGCGCCTGCAGCCGTTGCTCGGCCTTCTGCAGCACGCTCGTGCGCAGCGACTGCTGTCCGGCCGTGAGGGTCGGATCGTCGCGCAGGTCGGCGGGGGCAGGTGCGTCGATCGCCTTCAACGCAGCGGTGAAGTCGCCACTCTCCTGCGGCCCTTCGGCGTTCTTCTGCAGCGTCGTCAGGTGGAACGTGATGCGGCCGCGGCGCTGTTCGACGAGGCGCGCCTGTTCGGCGAGTTCCTTGCGCACTGCTTCGGCGAGGGCGCGGGCGTCGGTGGCGGCCTTGGTGTCGGGATGTTCGCCGGCAACCTTGTCGAGGGCGGTGGCGAGCGGCTCGCCGGTCAGGCCGGAGACGCGCGTGGACAGCACCGCGATCGCCGCCTTGTCCTGCACCGCCGCCTGCTTCAGCCGCACGATTTCGTCGGCGAACTGCTGCTTCTCGGGGTCGTCGTACTTGATGTACTCGGTCGACTTCTCGACCGGTTTCGTCACCGCCCAGTAGATCGCACCGCCGGCGACGAGTGCGGCGGCGGCAGCGAGGCCGATCCACAGGCCCTTCTTCGCCGGCGGCTGCAGCAGCACGGCGATCTCTTCGAGCAGATCGTTGGCGGTCTGGTAGCGCGCCGCCGGATCCTTCGCCATCAGCTTCTGGATGATGGCGGACACTTCGGTCGGCACGTCCGGCGTCGACTTGTGCGCCGGCTCGGCTTCGTCCTTCACCTGCGCGCGCAGGATGTCCTTCACCGTCTGGCCGCGGAACGGCGTCTTGCCGGTGACCAGCCGGTAGAAGGTGCAGCCGAGCGCGTAGAGGTCGGTGCGGTGGTCGATCTCCTTCTTCAGCACCTGCTCGGGCGCCATGAAGTGCGGCGTGCCGATCGCCTTGTCTTCGGTCTCCTCGACGGTGCTGGCGAGGCCCAGGTCGGCGATCTTCACGGCGCCGTGCTGGTCGAGCATCAAGGTGTCGGGCTTGATGTCGCGGTGCACGATGCCGAGCGACTCGGCGTAGGCGAGGCCCGACGCGGCGTCGCTGACGACACGCAGCGCGCGTTCGACCGGCATGCGGCCCTGCTGCTTGAGGAAGTCCTCGAGCGAGCCTTCGTGCATCAACTCCATCGCGTAGAAGTAGGTCTCGCCGTCGTGGTCGACGTCGAACACTTGCACCACGTTGGGATGCTGCAGCTTGGCGGCGGCGCGCGCTTCGGCGACGAACCTGGCGACGAACGCGGGGTCCTTGGTGAGTTCCCGGCTGAGGACCTTGAGGGCGACTTCGCGGTGCAGGCTGGTCTGCTCGGCGCGGAACACGTTGCCCATGCCGCCGCGGCCGACTTCTTCGAGGATGCGGTAGCCGGCGATCTGCGGCAGGCCGCGTTTCTGGACCTGGCCGAACGCGATGCGGGTCGTGCCGAGTTCGATGATGTCGCCGTCGCGCAGCACGGCGGCTTCGACGGCGGCGCCGTTGACGCGCAGTCCGGGCGCCAGCGCCTTGATGCCGAAGCCCTGGTCCTTGAGGGCCTTGACCACGGCCTGTTGGCCGGCGACGCCGGCTTCCTGGATGCGGATCGCGCAGTCCGGATCGCTGCCGAGCAGCGTCGGGTGTTGGCGATCGAGGGACAGGATGGTGCCCGCGAGCGGGCCGGTCTCGACAGTGAGTCGCACGGGCGGTGGTTGTTCCAGGCTTCCGAGGGGGTACCGCAGTATGGCAGGCTTGCCCCCGGGCAGCGAGTGTCCGCCCGAAACGAAAACGGCCCGCGCCGGATGGCGCGGGCCGTTGGGATGGGAACTCGCGGCCGCAGGCGCCGCGGGTCCTACATCAGAAGGCGCGGTCGCCGATGATGTAGCGCGCCCAGCCACCCGGCTGGATGCCCAGCGCGTTGATCGGCGTCGCGAAGTCCCACTTGCACGGCTGCTGGAAGAGCACGGTGCCCTTCAGCGCGTTGACCGGCGGGATCGGCAACACGTAGTCGGCGATACCGGCCGGCGTGCCGATCAGCACTTCGATCAGGTCCGGGGTGACGTTGAGCACGCAGCCCGGGGCGCCGAACGGCGTGAGGTCCAGCGGCGTCGGCAGGATCTGCGTGAAGCCGGTGGCCATCAAGCCGAGGTTGCCGAGGCCGTTCAGGTTCGTGGCCTGGACGACGAAGGTCTCGCCGATCGTCGGCAGCTCGGGGTTGCCGGTGAACGGGCGCGTGACCGCCGGGACGCCGGCGGTGCCGCAGCCGGCCGCGTTGGCCACAACCGCTGTGAATTGGCCGACCGAGTACGCCGTGCCCGTGATCTCGCTGATCTGGAGGATGTAGTTGCCGGACGTGGTCGCCAGCGGGCTACGCACCTCGAGGTAGTAGATCGTTCCCGGCAGCAGGAACGTGAACGTGCCGCGGGCGTGCGACGTGCCGGCCGGTTCGAGCGTGTTGCCGCTGGTGCTGTTCGTGGGGGCGCCCAGGATCGTGGTGATGGGGTCGTACAGGCGCAGGCCGATCGTGGTGTCGAGGATCGCCGGAGCCGCGCCGTTGCCGGTCTGGAACTGGAGCAGCGACGGGACCGCGACGCTGATCGGGCCCCAGAGGTCGGTGACGTCCGCGCCGGTGCTGATCGACAGCGTGCCCAGGCCCTGCTGGCCGGTCGCGATCGGGGTCGCCGTGGCGACGGTGTCGTTCGGTTCCGCATTCTCCGTCACCGGCAGGCCGACGACGTCCATGCTGCGAGCCTTGACTTCGAGGCGGTAGTTGCCGTTGTACGGGTAGAACGCGGCGAGCGGTTGGCCGCCCTGGTTGGCCGAACCCGGACGCGTGCGGACCACGATGTGGTAGGTGCCGGCCGGGTAGCAGCGGATCTGCTGCGCGATGCGGCCATTCCACGTGCCGCTGTCGCCCCCGTTGGTGCCAAACGTTGTGGTCGGGGCGAGCAGGACGCCGGCGGCGTCCCAGATCTCGTAGCGGTGGCCGAAGTTGGCCGGCGTGTCACCTTCGCTGATCTGGAAGGCGACCATCGAACGCGGTGCCGTCAACGTCAGCTGGTAGACGTCGAGGTCCGGGGTTTCGATGTTGAACGTGTCGCCGGCCGCCGTCGCGACAGGCAGGGCCTGGGTGATCGTCAGCGAGGTTGCCGTGTTCGAAGCCACCGTGCCCCAGTAGCCCGCGGACGCGCCGCTGGTCATGCGCACGAGTTGGCCAACGTGGGCCGCCGGCACCAGCGCCGCAGTCGCGTTGATGACCGTCGTCGTGCCGGCGAGAGCCGCCACGTCCGACGCGACGAGGCCGTGGACCAGCGAGCCCATCAGGTGGCCGCCATCGGTGATCGCGTTGGCCGTGCCGACGGTGTTGTTCGGTTCGGCTTCAACGCCGGTGAAGGCCTTGACAGGGGCGGCGCCGGAGATGTCGATCGCGTAGGCACCCGCCGTGGTTGCGTCGTAGCCGGTGACCTGCAGCAGGTAGGTGCCGGCGGCGAGGTTCAGGCTCACGTTGCTGGAGAGGCCGCGCGTGTCGTCATTGAAGGCGAGCAGCGTCGTTGCCGTCGCGTCCCACAGGTAGAAACGCGTGTCGGCCGAGTTGCCACCCGAGATCGTGTGGTAACCGCCGGCCGTCGTGAACGTAAACCAGTCGTGGTTGCCGGCCGTGAGCGTGCCATTGCATTGTTGGCCGAGTGCGAACGCTTGCGCCGTGGCGCTCGTGTCGTTCGGTTCGGCTTCGGGGAACTGCTGGGCGAACACGGGGGCTGCGAGCAGCAGTGACGAGGTGAGAAGGAAACGCATGTAGAGGTTCTCTGGGGAAACGTGGACAGAGGCGAGATTCGAGGCTCTGCAGTGCAGGAGCCGTCAATCCGATTGCCAAACCCTACCACATGATCCGAAGGCTGCAAGATGGTGCAAGTTACGCTTGACAGTGTCGCCGCGGTCAGCCAATGGCGGCCATCACTTCGACGGATCGACGCGTGTTGAGTTCGAGTCGCGCCGAATGGCTTACCTCGACACCCGGAATCCACAGCACCGTGTCACTGGCGTCCACCAACAACGGCAAGCGGTCGCGATCGAAGCGCGGCACGTGCCGGCTCTGCAGGAAGCGGCGAAGTTCCAGCGGCTGGTTGCTGCCGAGCGGCTGGAAGCGATCGCCGGGGCGGCGCGTGCGCAAGCGCCATGGCAGCGGACACCGGCGTGGATCGAGCAGTGCGCGCATGCGGCCCGCTTCCGAAGGCGACGGCGACAGTGGCGGCAGCGGATGTTCGTGCGCCTCTAGCGACCACTCGGTGGCGCCAAAACGCTGTCGGCCCGCATCCCAACGGAACAGTTGGCCGCCATCGTGCGCACTCGGCGGCGCGCCGGCGCGGTCGGGATCGAGCAGCAAGAGACCAAAGCGCGTGCGTTCGGCGAGCAAGCCGCCACGCCCCGCGACGCGTTTGCCATCGGGCAGATCCAGCAGCGCGGTGACGCGATCGAGCCAGTGCTGCGTCGGCGCTTCGCCGTGCGGGTGCAGTGCGAGATGGGCTTGCCGCATCGCTTCGGGCACGAACGCCAGCGAATCGCCGTCGATCGCGCGCAGGTCGAGTTCGCAGCGCCACGCCGTCTTGTGCCGCGCGCACTGGGAGAGGATGCGCAGCCCCTGGGCTTCGACGATCTCGTTGGCGGCGCGCGCGGTGCTGGCGACCGTCATCAACGCGACGTCGAGGCCAATGCCGAGCGTGCGTCGCAGTTCGGGAATCGTCTCGTGCCGCAGACGGTTGCGCGCGTAGCGCAGGTCGTGGTTGGTGGTGTCGGCGTAGACGCCTTCGCCGAGCCCGGTCAGGATCGACTCGAGTGTGGTACGGCGCGTGCGCAAGAACGGTCGCACCAGCAGCAGCCGCTGGTGGCCGCGATCGATCCAGCGCGCTTCCGGAATGCCAGCGAGGCCGCGGGGACCGGTGCCGCGCAGCATGCGGAACAACACCGTCTCCAGGTTGTCGTCGGCATGGTGCGCAGTGACCAGCATCGCGGCGCCGACGTCGCGCGCGACCCCTTGCAGTGCGTCGTAGCGAAGTTTGCGCAGCGCGTCTTCGCTCGCATGGTCGGGCCCCGGTTGCAGCCGGCGCACCGTCACCGGCACGTCGAGACGGTCGCACAGATCGACGACGAAGCGGGCGTTGTCGCGACTGTCCGGCCGCACCGCGTGGTCGATGTGGGCCACGTGCAGGGTGCCGCCGAGGCGCCCTTCGCCCTGCAGCCGGCACAGGGCCAGCAGCAGGGCCGTGCTGTCGACGCCGCCCGAAATTGCCGCCAGCACCGTGCGTTGGCCGACGAGATTCTCGTACCGACACAGGCAGCGGGCGGTGGCATCGCAGAGTCGAGTGAAGCTGTCCATTGGCTCTGGCGGGTGCGTCGCTAGACTGCTCGGCCGATTTTCCGCGCAGCCAACAACACTCAGGAGCTTACCTCGCCATGGCCACCCGGGTCGCCATCAACGGTTTCGGTCGCATCGGCCGTCTCGTCTTCCGTGCACTCGTCGAGCAGGGCCTGCTCGGCAAGGAACTCGACGTCGTCGCGGTCGGCGACATCGTGCCGGCCGACAATCTTGCCTACCTGCTGAAGTTCGACTCGATCCAGGGTCGCTTCGCCGGCGAGGTGTCGTCGAAGAAGAGCTCGGCCGACAAAGCCGAAGACGACGTGCTGGTCGTGAACGGCAAGGAGATCGCGGTCGTGTCGGCGAAGACGCCGGCCGAACTGCCGTGGGCGAAGATGCGCGTCGACATCGTGATCGAGTCGACGGGGCTGTTCACCGAAGCGGACAAGGCCAAGGGCCACCTGACGGCAGGCGCGAAGAAGGTGCTGATCACGGCGCCGGCGAAGGGCGAGGACATCACCGTCGTGCTCGGCGTCAACGACGACAAGATGGACCTCGGCAAGCACCACATCATCAGCAACGCGTCGTGCACGACGAACTGCCTGGCGCCGCTGGTGCACGTGATCCTGAAGGAAGGCTTCGGT
>SXPB01000338.1 GCA_005776475.1 Planctomycetia bacterium | reverse complement strand
GGAAGTCGACGACGTGGGTGAGGCGCGCGCGCAGGCTGATGACGTTCCAGGTGGTGATCTTCATCGCGCGGCGGGTTCGGCATTCAAGCAGGCCGGCTGAGCGGCGGAAGGGTTCTGCGACGGGAATGTCGGACGCGGAGCGAAGACTCGGGCGGCGTGCCCCGGCTGCCAGGCCGGTAGTCCCGATCGAGTCGACCCGATGGCTCCCGTGCTTGCCGCCGTGGACCGAGGCATGTCTGATCCAGGGATGCGCTCGTCCTGGTTGCCGCTCCTCCTGCTTCTTCCCGCCTGCGCGACCCATGCACCGCGCATCGTCGCCACCGCCACCGACGCCACCGTCGAACTGGCTGCGGTCGCCGCCGACCTCGCCATGGCCGACGTCGTGGCGCTCGGTGAACTGCACGAGACGCCGCCGGTCCATCGCACGCACCACGAACTGCTCGCCGCGTTGCACGCGCGCCGGCCGAACCTGGTCATCGCGATGGAGATGTTCGAACGCGACGGCCAGACGATCCTGCTCAAGTACCTGAACGGATTCGTCGACGAGGCCACGTTCAGGGCGGAGTCGCGCCTGTGGCCGCACTACGACCGCGACTACCGGCCCGTGATCGAGTTCGCGAAGCAGCATGGCCTCGTCGTGCTCGCCGCCAATGCCCCGCGCAAGCTGGCCAGCCAGGTCGCACGCGAGGGCTTTGCCGCGGTCGCCGGCAATGCCCACGTCGCGCGCGAATCGACCGCGCCGGAGGACGACTACTGGGAGTCGTTCCAGTCGATGATGAAGGAGCACCCGGGCGTCACCGAGAAGATGATGAAGACGTTCTACGCGGCCCAGTGCGCGAAGGACGACACCATGGCGGAGACGATCACCGACTACCTGCGCGAACGCGGTGTCGATGGCGACAAGCCGCTCTGCGTGCTGATCTGCGGTCGGGCCCACAGCGACCACGGCTGGGGCACCGTCGCTCGCATCAAGAGCCGGATGCCGGGCGTCGATGTGCGCGTGCTGTCGGCGGAGACGGTCGCGGACATGGATGCGGGTGTCTACACGGCGCCCAAGCGCATCGCCGACTACGTGGTGGTTGCCCCCGAAGTCGTGCGCGAGCCGCCGAAGGTCGGCCCGGTGCTGGGCAGTGTCGAGAAGTCCGCGAAGCCAGCCGCGACGAGCGACAGTGGCGCGGCGGCGAAGCCCGTTGCGCCGGAGCCGGCCAAACCGGCCAAGCCCGCCGAGCCGGTCGTCGACAACGAGAACCTGCGGCCGGCCCTCGGCCTGATGCCCGACTACAACGGCAGCGGCGAAGGCGTTCTGGTCAGCGATGTGCGCGACGGCGGCGCCGCTTCGCAGGCGGGCATCGAGTCCGGCGACGTGCTGGTCGCGTTGAATGGAACCAAGATCACCGACGTGCAGCACTACTCCGACCTGCTCGACGAACAGACCATCGGCAAGACCGTCACCGTGCGCATTCGTCGCGACGGCGCCGAAGTCGACCTGCAGGTGAAGATCGGCTCGCGTCCGCGCACGCGCTAGCGGCGGGAACCTGCGTTTGCGCGCTAGAGTGCGCACCTCGTTCCCTGAGGTTCCATGCTCAAGATCGCACTCATCGCTGCCTGTTCGGCGGCCTTTGCGTCGGCTGTCACCGTCGTCTTCGTCGGCCGTTCGACCTACAGCACGGTGTTCCAGGCGGATCTGCCGTTCAACTCCGCGTTCAAGGTGACGCCGGATCCGGGCAACATCTGGTCGTGGCACCACACTTTCACGCATCCGGGTTGGGGGGCGACGACGGCCGGAGACGTGCTCGTCGACATCAATGGCGACCTGGTCATGGACACCGTGCACGCAGAGGTGCGAGTGATGATCACCGACCTGCAGGTGGTTGGCGGCAGCAACCAGGACGTGTGGGTCCGCGTCTTCGATTCCGTCGGCAAGCGGTTGGCCGTGGGTACCAAGGGACCGATGCAGCACGTCAATCTGACGACTCCGCTCGTATTGCCGGTGGGTTCGTCGCTGCGCGTCGAAGTCACCGGCGCGCAGGGCGACTACGACGTGCACATGATCGGGCGAGTCGTCAATCCGTGATCGGCGGTTGTGGCGCGGCGTCCGTGCGTCGCGCCACAACGAACGATGTGTGCCTGGCCCGCATGCGTCAGTCGTGGTCGGCGTCGCTGCGGGTCAGCCACGCCGCGAGCTCCGCGAAGCGTTCGGTCCAGAACGTGCGCCAGCGTTCGACATCGACCTTCGCCGCTAGTCCATCGTGCTGCAGCGCCGCACTCGCCTTGCCGGCACCCTTGGCGACGAAGTGCACTTCGACCGCGCTGCCATCGGAACGCTTCCAGCGCGCGACTTTGCCGGCGATCGACTTGCGCGGCAGCACCGTTTCATCGCCGAGCCACTGCCGCCGATTCGCGGGCGTGAACGCCGCCGACAGCACATCGATGCCGACCGCGAACGTGCGCGACTTCGTCACCGCGAACCCACCGCTGCGTTCATGCACTGCGCGCCGGCCGCGAATGCGTTCGTAGCCGACGGTGATCGTCTGCGACCACCACGCGCTCTGTTCCCACTTCGTCGCCACGAGCCGCGCGATCTGCGCGTGCGTCATCGCCGCGGCGCCGGCGTAGTCGAGGGCCTCGACCCATTGGCGCCAGGTGCAGCCGGTCTTCTGCTGCACGGTGGTGTCCTTCACGCCCGCGAGCCGTTCGTAGTCGGCAGGCTTCGGGGTGGTCGGGAGGGTCGGGGCGGGCGCCGGCGCGGGAATCGGCGCCTTCGCCGCCACCGGCTTCTGCTTCGCCAGCAACTGCCGGCGCGCCGTCGTGTAGCTCTTTCCGGTCTTGCCCATGCGGGCACGAACCAAACGCTTCCAGTCCTTGTTCTTCGGCATCGGTCGATCCTCGTTCACGCCGTACAGACGACTCCCCAGCAGCCTTCCGAACGGCAGAACGGTTGCGATGCCGACCCGGCAGTGTGCCCACCTTTGCCTCGCGGGGACCCGGGCTGGGGTCGGGTCGGTCGAGGTCTGGCGCGGGTCGGGCGCCAGGGCGACACGGTAGCGAACGTTCTTGGGCCGGCAAGCCTGGGCAACCGGCGGAGGGTAAGTTCCGGCAGGAACGGGGTCTCGGTGCGCTCGGCGGGGGGCTGCGGAGGGTCGGCGGGGTTCGGCCTTGTGGCGATCGAACCGCCACTCGCTATCCTGCTCGCCCTCGCAAGGCGACCAAGCCCCACGGACCCCGTGAGCAACACCCTCCAGATCACTGACCTTCCTGTTCCCGGCTACGAACGCGTTGTGCGCGGCATCGACGCCTCGTGTGGCCTGCACGCGATCATCGCGGTGCACGATACGACCCTCGGCCCGGCGCTGGGCGGCCTGCGCATGTGGCCCTACGCGTCGGAAGATGAAGCGCTGTTCGACGTGAAGCGACTGAGTCGCGGCATGACGTTCAAGTCGGCCGTCGCGCGCACCGGCCTCGGCGGCGGCAAGGCGGTGATGATCGGCGATCCGAAGAAGATCAAATCGGAGGCGCTCTACCTGGCCATGGGTCGGTTCGTCGACTCGCTCGGTGGCAAGTACATCACGGCAGAGGACGTGAACACTTCCGTCGGCGATCTCGAGATCCTCCGCCGCGCCACGAAGCACGTGACCGGACTCGAGAAGAAGGACGGCGGCAGCGGCAATCCGTCGCCGTACACCGCGATCGGCGTGTTCCTCGGCATCAAGGCGGCAGTCGGTTGGAAGTTCGGCAACGACTCGCTGGCCGGCAAGGTGGTCGCGATCCAGGGTGTCGGTGCAGTGGGCTCGGCGCTGGCGCGCAAGCTGGTGGATGCCGGCGCCAAGGTGTACGCGGCCGACAAGAACACCGATCGCCTCGCGCAGCTGCAGAAGGAGATCGGTCTCGTGCCGACGGCTGAGACCGAGATCCTGACGATGAAGTGCGACGTGTTCGCACCGTGCGCCCTCGGCGCCATCCTCAACGACCAGTCGATCCCCAAGCTGAACACGCCGATCGTCGCCGGCGCCGCCAACAACCTGCTGCTCGAACCGCGGCACGGCAAGATGCTCGCCGACCGCGACGTGCTCTACGCGCCGGACTACGTCATCAACGCCGG
>SXPB01000337.1 GCA_005776475.1 Planctomycetia bacterium | reverse complement strand
GAACGTCACGCTGCATCTCGGCGATGGGCGCACGCTGGCTGGTTTGCCCGATGCACACTTCGACCTGGTGCTCAGCTTCCAGGTCTTCCAGCACGTGCCGAGCCTGGCCGTGATCACCGACTACGTGCGCGATGCCTTCCGCGTGTTGCGCTCGCGCGGCTTGTGCAAGTTCCTGGTGAAGGCGAAGCCGTGGGATGGCCAGGGGCCGCGCCCGGACACCTGGAATGGCGTCGATGTCAGCGCCGCCGACATCGATCACTGGCTCGCACTCGATCCGTGGATCGGGCGCGCGCACTACAGCGAAGCCGACCCGACCCTGGCCTGGGTCGTGTTGCAGAAGCCGTGACGGCTGCGGGCGGCGACAGCAGGGACGCGATCATCGCCGAAGCCCTGCAGCGATGGTTCGGCTTCGCTTCGCTGCGCCCGATGCAGCGCCAGGCGATCGACGCCGCGCTCGACGGTCGCGATGCGCTCGTGGTGCGGCCGACGCGCGGCGGCAAGTCGCTGTGCTACCAGGAGCCTGCCTTGCTACAGGATCGGCTCGTCGTCGTTGTTTCGCCGCTGATCGCGTTGATGCAGGACCAGGTCGATGGCCTGCGCCTGCTCGGCGTGCAGGCGGCCGCGGTGCACTCCAACCTCGATGCGCGCGCCCGCACCGCGTTGCGCACGATGGCGCAGGACGGTTCGCTGCGGCTCCTGTTCGTGGCGCCCGAACGGTTGTTCCAGAGCGAGTTCCTGCGTTGGCTGCAAGGTCAGCAACCGGCCGCGATCGCGATCGACGAGGCGCACTGCATCAGCCAGTGGGGCCACGATTTCCGGCCCGAGTACCGTCGTCTCGCCGAACTGCGGCAGCACTTTCCCGGCGTGCCGTGCCAGGCGTTCACCGCGACCGCGACCCCGCGCGTGCGCGAAGACATCAAGGCGCAGCTGCAACTGCACGAGCCCATCGATCTCGTCGGCACGTTCGATCGGCCGGAGTTGTGTTACCGCGTGTTGCCGCGTCAGGACCTCGAGGGCCAGGTCGAAGCGGCGATCCGCCGCCATCCCGATGCCGCGGCGATCGTCTACTGCATCGCGCGCAAGGACACTGAGGCCCTTGCCAGTGCCCTGCAGCAGCGCGGCATCGCCGCCGAGGCCTACCACGCTGGCCTCGCGGCTGGTGAGCGAACGCGCATCGCCGCCGACTTCCGGGCCGAACGCTTGCACGTCATCGTCGCCACGGTCGCGTTCGGCATGTGCATCGACCGCAGCGACGTTCGTCTCGTCGTGCACGCCGGCATGCCGAAGAGCCTCGAGGCCTACCAGCAGGAGACCGGCCGCGCCGGCCGCGATGGGCTGCCTGCCGAGTGCCTGCTGCTCTATTCGGCGGCCGATGGCGCCAAGTGGCGTTCGGTGATGGAACGCAGCCACGCCGAGTTTGGCGGCGAACCCGACGTGCTGCGCGCGCAGCTGGCCTTGCTGCAGCAGATGCAGCGTTTCGCCGGTCGTGCCCGCTGCCGGCACCGCGCGATCAGCGAATACTTCGGCCAGGCCTACGACGAACCGGACTGCGGTGCGTGCGACGTGTGCTTGCACGAACTCGAAGCGATGCCCGACGGCCACGTGCTGGCGCAGAAGATCCTGTCGGCGGTGGTGCGCACCGGCCAGCGCTTCGGCGCCGCCTACGTGATCGAAGTGCTGCGCGGCAGCCGCGGCGAGAAAGTGTTGCAGCGCGGCCACGACAAGCTGCCGACGTTCGGTGTGTGCAAGGGCGTGCCGCAGGGCTTGCTCGGCAACGCGATCGACCAGCTCGTCGACGAAGGGCTGTTGGTGCGCAGCGAGGGCGAGTACCCGACGTTGGCGCTCGGCGACGATGCGATGGCGGTGTTGAAGAGCGAACGGCAGGCGGTGCTGCTCGTGCCCAAGCAATCGTTGGCGTCGCGCGGCAAGCGTGGTCGCCGCGATGCGGTCGGCAGCGGCGAACGCGCGGCGCCGCGCGATCTCGAACCGGTCGAGCAGTCCCTGTTCGATGGCTTACGGCAACTGCGGCGCGCGATCGCGAACGAGTTGTCGGTGCCGCCGTTCATGGTGTTCTCGGATGCGACGCTCGACGAGATGGCGCGGGTGCGGCCGACGACGTCGCAGGCGTTGCTGCGCGTGAAGGGTGTCGGGCAGAAGAAGCTCGATTCGTTCGGCGCGCGCTTCGTCGGCATGATCGCGACCTTCGTCAGCGAGCAGGGGCTCGCAGCGCCGACGCCTTCGCCGACGTCTTCGCCGTCCGTGGTCAAGGCACCGGCTCGCGTGGCACCGGCGAAGGAAGCCGGCGACGGCCCGCGCCGCACCGCGTCGCGGGCAGCGGCGGCGGAGCTGTTCCGCCGTGGGTTGTCGATCGACGCTGCCGCGACCGAACTCGGGCGCGCGCCGAGCACCGTGCACGAATACCTCGCCGAGTGGATCGAGGCCGAACGTCCGCCCAGCATCGATCCGTGGGTCGCGCCCGCCGTGCAGGCGAAGGTGCGCGCGGTCGTGCAGCGCAGCGAGGACGGGCGGTTGAAGTCGATGTTCGACGCGCTCGGCGGCGCTGTCGCCTACGACCTGATCCGCCTCGTCGCGGCGCACGTTCGCGGCGCCGCACCGAGTTCGCAGGTGAATGCCGAGTGATCGCGGCTCAGTGACCGACGGTCATCTGCAGCCCGTTGGTCGAGGTCACCGTCGTGATGTTCAAGGCGCCATCAAGTTGGATCGGCACCATCTGCTGCCAGAACGGGAGACCGGTGAGAGCCGCGGCATACGGGATCGCGAGGCTCGCGGTCGCGGTGCCGGTGGTGGTCAGCACGACATCGACGTGGTCGGGTGACACGAACAGGTCGCAACCCGGCAGGGCCGCCGGCAGCAGTGCGTTCAACGGCACCCACGTGGGCGTGAACCCCGTGGCGACGGCGACCAACGCCACGGTCGGCAGTCCCGTGCCCGTGGCCACGAACGTCGTTCCGGTCCACGGCAGGTTGGTCGCGGTCAGGGTGTGGCCATTGCAGCCAGCCCCGGTCACCGTCGCGGTGGCCTGCGTGGTGCGCACGACGATCGTCACCGAGCCGGCGGCGTGCACCACGGCGCCTGGCGTGTTGACGACGTTCTGCACGGTCGCCGCGGCGAACGAGTACCCGCCCGTGCTACCGGCGAAGTTGGTCGCGCCGTGTCCGCCGGTGTAGCCGCCGCCACCGCCGCCCTTGCCGAAGCCGCCGCCGCCGCCGCCGCCGCCGAATGCGCCGTTGCCGCCGCCGGTGACTCCGGCCCCGCCGGCACCATTGAGGGTCGCACGCATGCCTCCACCACCGCTGGCGGTGCCGGAAGCACCATTGGCCAGGATCCCGCCGCCGCCGCCGCCGCACGATGTTCCCGACAAGCCACCACCGCTGCTGCCGCCGAGCAGCAAGCCGCCCGCACCGCCAGCTTGACTGCCTGCCGAGGAAGTTCTGCCGCCGCCGCCACCGGCGACCAGCAAGGGCGTCGCGAAGTCCGCGAACCCGGCGGTTCCGAGCGCGATGTACGAGCCGCCGCCCCCTCCAGCTCCGTCAACCCCGGGCGTGGTGCCATTGGCACCACGGCCGCCAACCAGGATCTTCAGGGTCGAGCCAGGCGGGACGACGACGTCGCCGGAGATGCGGCCGCCGAAACCGCCGTTGAGGCCGTTGGCGCGCCCGCCGGAGCCGGCTTCTGCGGTGATCGAGAGCGACAGGGCACCGGCCGGCACGACGAACGTCTGCAACGCGCCGGTGTTGGCGAAGGTGTAGGACTGGCCAGTGAGCGTGGCTCCGAGGCTGAGGGCCAGCAGGGCCGCAGAGGTGCGAAGGGAGTGGCAGGTGGTCATGGTTGGTCTCGAAGAAGTTGGGGTGCGACAACCGCACTTCGCTGACCATTTGGCGACGGCCCGGTCTGTTACCGATGCGCGCAGATTTCTCACGGGGGCGCTTGCCGGTGCGGGCGCTCAGGCAGGTAAGGTGCGCCGGCTATGTCCGGGCCCGACAATGACCCGTTCCCCTTGACGACGCAGCACGTGCAGGGCGCGTGCGCCGGTGCGTCCGCGAGCGTCGATTGGGTCGTGCGCCGGTTCTCGCCGTTGCTGCTGGCGCAGGCGCGCTACCGGTTGCGCGGCCGCATGCAGGCGGTCGTCGATCCCGAGGACGTCGTCAACGACGTGTGGCTCGCGGTGCTGCCGAAGCTCGACCGCATCCAACCGCGCGCTGGCCGGCACACGCCGGTGTTGCTCGCGTTCCTCGGCACGACGACGCTGAACATGGTCAACACGTTGGTGATGAAGCACCTGCGCGGCAAACCGCGCGCCGAGAGTTCGGGCCTGTGGGTGTTGCCGGCGGCGACGCAGGGCGTGGTCAGTCGGGCGGTGCGGGCGGAACGGCAGGACGCGGTGTCGGCGGCGATCGACGCGCTCGACGAAGCCGACCGCGAAGTCGTGGTGCTCGCCGCGATCGAACAGCGCCCAGGGGCCGAAGTGGCGCAGCAGCTCGGCATCACGCCCGGTGCGATGCGCGTGCGGTTGCATCGCGCGCTGCAACGGCTGCGGGCGGGGCTGCCGGGCAGTGTGTTCGACGAACTCGACGATGACGACGGCGGGGGGGCGTGATGACGTTCGACTCGACCGGCTCCGCTACCGGCCCGAATGCGAACGAGGCGGCGATGCAGCATGCGTTGTTGGCGCGGTTGCTCGACGACGAAGCGCATGGCGAAGTGCACCCGGTCGCGCATTACGTGGCCCTGTTTCCCGAGCACGCCGATCTGGTCGAACGCACGTTCGCCGAGCTCGGCGGTCGCGACGTCGCGACGTTCGCCGGCCGCGAGCGCATCGGCCCGTTCGTGTTGGTGCGCGAATTGGGGCGCGGTGGCCAGGGCACGGTGTTCCTGGCTCGCGATTCGCGGCTGCCGCGCTTCGTCGCCCTCAAGGTGCTGGCGCTCGACCGGCGTGGGCCCACGCGGACCGAGCGCTTCCGGCGCGAAGCCGAGGTGGCGTCGCGCATCGACCATCCGTCGATCTGCAGCGTGCTCGAATCCGGCGACAACGACGGCGTCTTGTGGATCGCGATGCGCAACGTGCCCGGCGAGACCCTGGCGATGCACATTGCGCGCGCGGCGGCGGCCGATGGCGGCACCGGGCGGCTGCTGTTGCCGACGACGCAGGCGGGGCATTCGAGCACACGGGCGCCGCGGAGCCATGACAGCATCGTCTCCCTGTGCGAACGCATCGCGCGCGCGCTGCACGTGGCGCACGAAGCCGGCATTGTGCATCGCGACGTCAAACCCGGCAACGTGATGGTCACGCCCGAAGGCGACCCGGTCCTGCTCGACTTCGGCTTGGCGCGTGACGTCGACGAGACGGGGCCAGCGCTGACGCACACCGGCGATGCGTTCGGCACGCCGGCCTACATGGCGCCCGAGCAATTGCGCCGTGGTCCACGGCCGATCGATCGCCGCGCCGACGTGTATGCGCTCGGCGTCACGTTGTTCGAGTGCCTGACACTGCGGCGGCCGTTCGGCAATGCGGGCCTGGTCGAACTCGCCGAGACGATCGAGCGCAGCGACGTGCCGGATCCCCGTTCGCTCGAGCCCGGTCTTGCCGCCGATCTCGCGGTGGTCGTGCGCACGGCAATGGCGCGCTTGCCGGAGCACCGCTACGCGACCGCCCTCGATTTCGCCGACGACTTGCGTGCGGTGCGCGAACACGAACCGATCCGGGCGCGGCCCCCGGGGCCGTTCGGCCGTTCGTGTCGTTGGGTGCGGCGCAACCGCATCGTCGTCGCCAGCATGCTGGCGATCGTCGTGTCGTTGTCCGGGGCGTTGTGGTGGAGTCTCGCCGCCAACGCGCAGGTTCTCTCCGAACGGGAGAAGGCCCTCGTCGAAGTCGCGCACCGCGAGGAGATCCACGAGTTCATGGCCTGGGTGCTCAATTCGCCATCGCCGCTGGTGATGGGCCCTGACACACCGATGCGGGTGGTGCTCGAACGTGCGGCCGGCGAGATCGGTCAGCGATTCGAACAGCGCACGGGCACGCGCGGCGAAGTGTTGGTCATGCTGGCCACGGCCCAACTCGGCCTCGGGCGCTACCGCGAAGCCAAGGCTCTCTTTGGCGAGGCGATTCCATTGTTGCGCGCGGCCGGCGCTTCGTACCAGCTCGGGCTCGCCTTGACCGGTTTGGCGCGGGCCGCGAAGGACGCCGATGAGCCACTGCCGCCGCTCGAGCCGTTGTGGCGCGAGGCCGTGGCGATCTTCGATCGCGATCCCGGACCGCAGCACGACAAGACCCTGGCGATGCGATGGCGATTCGCGGCGTTCCTGGGCGCTTCCGGGCGCGATGACGAGGCGCTGGCCGTGCTGGCGGATCTCGCGACCCGCGTGCGGTCCGACACCGCGGCCGCCGTGCGCATGCAGATGCATGCCATCGGCAGCTACTTGCACGCGGATGCGGGGCGATGGGACGAAGCGTTCGCCGCCGGCAAGGCGGCACTCGCGGTACCTTGCACCCCCGGCAATGCCGAACACGACTTCTTGCGCCTGGAACTGCAGCAGCGGCAACTGCAGGTGGCGGCGCGGCTCGGCCGAGCCGTCGAGGCGGTCGACGTCGGCGCTTCGGCGATCGTCGAAGCACGGCGGCTGATGGGGGCGCGCCATCCGGCCCTCGTCGGTCGGCTCGCCACGCACGGCACACTGTTGCGCATGGCAGGCCGTCATGCCGACGCCGAAACGCCCTACCGCGAAGCGCTCGAACTCGCGCGGGAGACGTTGGCGTCGGGCGATCGCACGATCGTCGTGTGTGCCAGCAACCTCGGGGCGTTGTACCGCTACCTGCAGCGGCCGGAGGACGCGCTGCGGTACCTGGAAGAGGCGCGCACGTTGCTGCTCGACACCGGCCACGGCGAGGACCCGACGATGCCCGGCGTGCTCGACAACCTCGCCGACCTGCATCTCGACGCCGGTCGCTTCGACCAGGCGCTGGCCGCGCAGGCGCGCAGTCTCGAATTGTTGCGGGCGCAGCGTGGCGACGCGCACTTCGAGACGGTGTGCGCATTCCATCGCACCGCGAGGCTGCAGGTGCTCTGCGCGAAGATCGACGATGCGAAGGCGACGTGGGAACTCGGCATCGCCGGCAGCCACCAGCTCGGCAAGGGTGGTCGCGTCTCGGTGCTGCGGTTCGCCAACGAGGTGGCGTTGACGTTGTTGCAAGCGAAGCAGGCGGCGATGGCGGTGCCGATCGCGCGCGATTCGTTGGCGCAAGCGAACGAGGTCGCCCCCGCCGACCCTGGCGCCCTCGCTCGCTTCCATTCCGATCTGGGTGTGTGCTTGCAGCAAGCACCGGATCTCGACGGCGCCGCCGCCGAGTTGGCGAAAGCGCGCGCGTTGCTCGCCGGCATGGCGAAGCCGCCGCCGGATGTCGCCGAGAAACTCGCGCGGCGCATCGCTGTGTTCGAGCAGGCGAGCGGCCGCACGCTGCCGAAGTAGTCGCGCCATCGTTCGGCGCCTGCGACCCGGCCCGGCGCCATCTTCCGTGCATGGCGGTTCGACGTGTGGTCACTCCGGGCAGGAACGGCCCCGCGGGCCAGTGTGCAGGGTGCTGACTGCGTCGGCAGTGCGGGCGTGTCAACTCTGGCACCGGCCGCCGGCCGCCGGCCGAGCCTCGGGGGCACGTTCACGGTGCAGCTCGCGAACGCACCCACGTTGCCGGGGGTCGCGTGGCTCGCGATCGGCGGCGGCATCGCGACGTTCGCAGGTCAACCGTTGCCCGTTGCCCGCTCGCGCACATCCCGACCCTGTCCTGGGTCGTGTTGCAGAAGCCCTAGCGCCGCCGGGCGGATCGCCGCGCGACCTTCCGGTAGGCGCGCATGCCTTCGAGGCGCGAGTAGGTCAGCAACACGGCCCCGTGATCGGCCCGGGCCCGGAACCAGTCGCAGTACAGTTCCTCCTCGGTCGGCCACGGATACGCGAACACCACGTCGAAGTCGTCGAGGTCGGCGCGGAGTTGGTCGTAGGCGTCGGGGGCGCCGAGCACGGTGCGGGTCTCGGCGTCGACCAGGCGATCGTCGGCCGCGACGCCCGGGGGCACGAAGCTGCCGTGCGCAATCGTCGCGGGCAGGCGATGCGCCGCGAGCAGTTCGCGGGAGGCGGCGACCAGATCGGCCTCGATCTCGATGCCGTGCGCCCGGAAGCCGAGCGTCGCCGCGAGACCGGTCACAGCGCCAAAGCCGCTGCCCCATTCGAGCAGACGCAGCGCGTCGGGCTGCGTGCGGCGCAACGTCGCCAACGCCGCGTAGACCAGTCCGTGGTCGCTGGGGATGAAGCCGAAGCCGCTCTGGTGCTCCGGCCGCGCGAACCACGCGTCGATGCGTGCTTGCACGCTGGCAAGGAACGCGGCTGTTGCCGCCGGGAGCGGTGCAGGAACGCAGGTCAGTTCGAGGGTCACGAGCGGCACGTGGCGAGGATAGCGGTCGGCTCGAGCCGGTTCGCCCGTTGCGTGCCGCCGACTCAGTGCGGCTTCTTCGGCGTCTGGAAGATGTGCACCGCCATCGAGTGCACCGACTCCGCGGCTTCCATGATCGCTTCCGGCAGCGTCGGGTGCGCGTGGATCGTCTGCGCCAGGTCGCTCACCGTGGCGCCCATCTCGATCGCCAGCGCTGCCTCGGCGACGAGCTCCGGCACTTCCGGGCCGATCATGTGCACGCCGAGCAGCTTGTCGGTCTTCGCGCAACCGACGACCTTCACCCAGCCTTCGGTTTCGTTCAGCGACATCGCGCGGCCCGAAGCGCCGAACGGGAACTTGCCCTCGACCGGCTCGAAGCCCGCCTTCTTCGCTTCCTCCATCGACAGGCCGACCGACGCGATCTCCGGGTCGGTGAAGATCACCGCCGGGATGCACGCCGGGTCGTAGGCCGCACCCTTGTCGCCGGCAATCGCCGCCGCCGCGACGAGGCCTTCGTGCGAGCCCTTGTGCGCCAGCATCGGTTGCCCGGAGACGTCGCCGATCGCGTCGATGCCGGGCACGTTGGTCTGGCGCTTGCCGTCGACCGGCACGAAGCCGCGTTCGTCGACCTTGACGCCGACCGCTTCGAGGCCGAGGCCTTTGCCGTTCGGGCGGCGCCCGACGCACGACAGCACGACGTCGCATTCGAACGTCTGCGCCTTGCCGTCGACTTCGGCGGTGACTTCGAGCCCGTTCTTGCCCTTCTTCCAGCCGGTGGCCTTGGTCTTCAAGTAGACCTCGACCTTCTTCTTCTTGAGCGAACGGCCCATCTCCTTGGAGAGTTCTTCCTCCATGCCGGGCAGCACGCGGTCCATGAATTCGAGCACGGTGATCTGCGTGCCCAACTTGTGGTAGACGAGGCCGAGCTCGAGGCCGATGTAGCCGCCGCCGATCACGACCATGCGCTTGGGCAATTGCTTCGGCGCCAACGCGTGCGTGCTCGACCAGACGTTGGTGCCGTCGAACGGGAAGCCGGGGATGTCGATGGGGGTGCTACCGGCGGCGACGACGACGTTCTTGGCTTCGAGCGTCTTCTTGCCGTCCTTGCCGGTGACCTCGACCTTGTTCCTGGCGACGAACTTCGCATCGCCCATGTGCACGTCGATCTTGTGGTTCTTGAGCAGGCCGCCGACGCCGCTGGTCAGCTTGTTGACGAT